>JAGAKP010000077.1 GCA_017625615.1 Clostridia bacterium | reverse complement strand
GATCAAACTCTCTAAAAAATTGTATCTTAACCGAGCCTAAGCCCGATCAACATCATCTTTTAGAGCTAATCTTTTGCTCTTTTACTTTTGGTATAGTCTTTTCAACTATTTCAGAATTAACGAGATTTCACATACTTTCTTTGTACATTTCTTCTTCGTTGTTGTTCGATTTTCAATGTCCGTCACCGTCTCTCGGTTCGCCCTCTCCGGTGCTCCCCTCGCGACAGCTTTGCTATTCTACCACATGTTTTCCCTTTTGTCAACACCTTTTTTTAAAAAAATTAAAGTTTTTTTATATTTTTTTAAAATGTATAAAAATGTCGATTTTATCCACAATATATGGTGGTGATATATATGCTGACCATACTATTCCGCACAATTTTTCTTTATGCGGTATTACTTTTTTCCGTAAGGTTAATGGGAAAAAGGCAGATCGGCCAATTACAGGCGGGAGAATTCGTTGCCGCACTGCTTATAAGCGAATTAGCCGCCATACCCATGACCGATCCCGACATTCCTCTTATATACGGAATAATGCCTCTTATGATAATCGCCTGCGCGGAGGTGATCACCGCGTTTGTCTCCCGCAGGAGCAAGCCCCTTCAAAAGCTTCTGGACGGCGAGCCAATAATACTGGTTAAAAACGGCAAGTATATTAAAGAAAATATGGAAAAAGCCCGCATCGCCACCGACGAGGTGGAAGCGCAGGCAAGGCTGAAGGGATACGAGGATATGAAAAGCGTAAAGACGGTGATACTTGAGCAAAGCGGGGATATGAGCGTTATCCCCTGGGAGGAAGAATGAAGAATTTTATTTTTGCCTGCTGTGCGGTTGCAGTCCTTGTGACGGGAACCCTTTTATCCTCGCTGTACGTCGGCAGGTACGCGGAGGAAACCTACGACCTTGTGGAAAAGGGGGAATACCAAAAGGCGTACGACCTGTTCAAGCAGAAAAAAACCATGCTTTCCTTTACCGTTAACGGCCACGATATTAAAAGCCTTGAGGAAGGGCTTATAGACCTTACGAGAGGCGCGGCGGGTGCGGACGAAAGAGTTATGTCACTTTGCGAGGAGATACGCTCCCGTCAGCGGATAGGTATCAAGACCTTGTTCTGATATTGACTTTTCGGAGCAGGTACTGTATATTATATATAGGAAGCGTATTCCGCGGGACGAAGGGTTTTATTCCTTTATCATATACGTCCCTTCCCGCGGGCAGCGCTTTGTTATATTATATAATATGTTTTACCTTGTCGAAAGGGGAAAGAAAAAATGGAAAAGGTGTATATAGCTCCGTCGGCTTTATCGGCGGATTTCGGTAAAGCGGCAGAGCAGTTTAAGCTTTTGGAGGAAAGCGGTATAAAATACCTTCATCTTGACGTTATGGACGGTATTTTCGTGCCCAATATATCCTTCGGGCAGGTGGTAATAAAATCACTGCGCCCTCACACCCATATGGTGTTTGACGTTCACCTTATGATAACCGAGCCCGAAAGGTATATTGACGATTTCGTAAAGGCAGGCTCGGACTACATAACCATTCATTACGAAGCCACCAAGGACCCCGCCGCGGTGCTTGATATGATACGCGCAAGGGGTGTTAAGGCTGGCGTATCCGTAAAGCCGGGCACACCCGCAGAGGTGCTTCTCCCTCTCATCGACCACGCGGATATGTTTCTGGTAATGACGGTAGAGCCCGGATTCGGCGGTCAGAGGTTTATGGCGGATATGATGCCCAAGCTTGAAGCCCTCCGCAAGGCTATTGACCAAAGCGGCAAGGATATTATACTCTCCGTGGACGGCGGAGTGGATCCCGTAACCGCGCCCGTGGCTGTAAAGGCAGGCGCAAGACTGCTCGTTGCTGGCAGCAGCGTCTTCAAGGGAGATATTCAAGGAAATATAAAGGCGCTTGAAAAGGCAATAGGATAATATTATATATAATAGGAAGTAAACGAGGAACGCGGAACGTGGAAACGTCCAAAAAACGCGCTCCATCGTTGACACGGCTTGCTTTTTATGGTAATATAAATCCAATATTTATAAAGGAGAAACGGCGATGAAAAAAACAATTGCTATTCTTTTGGCTTGTCTTATGCTGTGCGGTATTCTGGTTGCGTGTAACACCACCGAGCAGAACGACAGCAAGGACGACAACGTAAGCGAGACCTCCACCGAAACGGTGTACGGCGCAGACCTGCCCGTTAAGGACCTTGAAGGCAGAGTTATACGCATACTTTGTCAGGACTACAACGCGCAGGGTAACGGAAGTATTCTCGGCTTCAACGGCGAGGTTATTCAGAGAGAGGACTACTCCGAGGACACCGCAACCGCAGTTGATATTGCAAAGGCTGAGGTACGCAGAGTTATCGAGGAGAGATACCACTGCACCATTACCGGCGATATCAAGCCCGGCTCTCAGGTTGGCACCATCAATTCTCAGGTTGCCTCCGGCATTACCGGCGAGGGCGCGTACGATATTCTTTTCGATAACGTAAACGCAACCGCATCCCAGTGGCTCAGCGGTACGTATCTTGACCTTGCCTCTATTGAGACTATCGACCTTTCCAATCCTTGGTGGGATCAGCAGGCGGTAAAGGATCTTTCTCTTGACGGCAAGATATTCGTTGCGATGGGCGATATCAATACTCAGGACAACGACGGCACCTGGATAATCTTCTTTAATAAGCGTCTTGCAGAGGAGAAGGTACCGGACAAGAACTTTTATGAAATGGTAGATAACGACCAGTGGAACTTTGATAATTTCGTTGCTATCTGCAAGGACGTTACCTTTGACAGCAACGGTGACGGCACGCTGGACGAGTTTGACACCTGGGCTTTGGGCACCGAGCTTTTCAACGTATACGCACACGCACTTGCAGGCGGACACAAGATCGCCTCCAAGGACAGCGACGATATTCCCTACCTCACCCTTCAGACCGAGGGTATGTACGACGCTATGGCGGCTATAACCGATTTCTACAGCGATAAGAACACGGTTATGATCGCAAACGACGGCAGATTTGACCACAGAGGCTATCCCAACAACTGGGAGGCTACCATTATCAAGGCGTTCACCGACGGCAGAGAGCTTTTCTATATGGGCGGTCTTATGAACCTTACCGGCTTCCGCTCTATGGAGGACGATTTCGGTATGCTCCCCATTCCCAAGATGAACCCCGAGCAGGACAGATATTATCACACCGTATCCGTTTCCAAGACCTCCGCTCTGGCTATTCCCAGAACTGTGCAGAACGTTGAGGATCTGGGTCTGGTTATCGAAGCGCTGGGCGCAATGAGCAAAAACCTCGTTACTCCCGAGTACTACGACAGAACCCTTAAGCTTCAGGCGAGCCGCGACGATGAATCGGGCAGAATGCTTGATATCATCTTTGCTTCCCGCGTATTCGACCTTGCAAACATATACGGCTGGGGCAGCGTAATAAACGAATTTTATCACACCGATTCCAACTACGTTTCCAGATTTGAATCCGTTTCCGCAAGAGCAGAAGCAGATATGGAAATGACTATAGAAGGACTTTTAGATTAAAAAAACGAGAAACGAGAAATGAGGAATGAGAAATTTCGGAAGATTTTTGTTCCGTGATACAAAAATCAACCTTCATTCATCATTCATCATTTATCATTTATCATTTATCATTTTCAAAAAGTACATTTAAAGCTCCGTTTGTGCGGAGCTTTTCTCTTTACTTTTGTATGTTTTTGTGTTATCATAAAAAAAACGAAAACGGAGGAGCAAAAAATGAAAAAAGCCACATCTTTCGTACTTATTATACTTATGCTTTGCGCTTGTCTCGTTGCGTGCAACACCAATACTCCCGAGGTAAGCGACGCGGACGTAAGCAAGGCAGACCAGAACTACGGCGCTGACCTGCCCGTAAAGGACCTTGGCGGCAGAGTTATACGCATACTTTGCCGGGATTGGAACGCAAACGGCAGCGGCAGTATACTGGGCTTCGGCGGTGAAGTCATACAAAGAGAAGAATATTCCGAGGACACCGCATCTGCAGTTGACGTTGCAAAGGCAGAGGTGCGCAGAGTTATCGAGGAGAGATACCACTGCTCTCTGGTAGGCGATATAAAAGCCGCAAGTCAGACGGAATTGAACCAGATAATCGTTGACCAGCTTACCGCAGGTATGACCGGCGAAAGCGCATACGACCTGCTTTTTGAAAATATTACCTACACCGCGGGCTCTTGGCTTAACGGCATTTACGTTGACCTTGATTCCGTGGAGACCATCGACCTTTCCAACCCTTGGTGGGATCAGCAGGCGGTAAAGGAGCTTTCCGTTGCGGGCAAGGTCTTCGTTGCGCTGGGCGACATAAACACTCAGGATAACGACGGCACGTGGATGATATTCTTTAACAAGCGTCTTGCAAGCGAAATGGTCACCGACAAGAATTTTTACGAAATGGTGGACAACAATGAGTGGACGATGGACAACTTCATTTCCATCTGCAAGGACGTGACCTTTGACAGCAGCGGCGACGGCGTTTTGGACGAATTTGACACTTGGGCGCTGGGCACCGAAACCTACAACATTTACGTTCACGCTTTGGCGGCAGGACAGAAGGTTGTCTCCAAGGACGCGGACGACCTGCCCTACTTTACCTTCCAGACCGAGGGAATGTACGACGTACTCAGCGTTATAAGCGATTTTTACCGCGATAACAAAACTGTTATGATCGCGGACGACGGCAGATTTGCCAACAAGGGATACCCCAACGTATTTGAAGCCACCGTAGTTAAAGCCTTTACCGACGGCAGAGAACTTTTCTATATGGGCGGACTTATGAACCTTACCGCATTCCGTTCTATGGAGGACGATTTCGGTATGCTTCCCATTCCCAAAATGGACGCGGAGCAGGACAGATATTATCATTCCGTTTCTTACCATCAGACCTCCTCTCTGGCTATTCCCATAACCGCGGAAAACGTTGAGGACTTGGGTCTGGTCATCGAAGCACTGGGCGCCTTGAGCAAGACCAAGGTTACTCCCGAATATTACGACCGCACCCTTAAGCTTCAAGCCACCCGCGACGATGAATCGGGCAGAATGCTTGATATCATCTTCGATTCCCGCGTGTTCGACCTCGGTTGCATATACAATTGGGGCGGCGTGTGCGGGCAGATATACAATACCGACCCCAACTACGCATCCCGCTTTGAATCGGTAGCGGATCAGGCACAGACGGAGATGGAGGAGACGATAGAGATCCTCATCGAGTACGATTGATTGCGCTCGGTAAAACACCGTAGATCGAAACGCAAAAATATTTAATACGTAATAAGAAATGCGAGAGATTGTACTTTATCTCTCGCATTTTTGTTTGTTTATAAGGTAGAAACCCGCGTGAGCACGGGTTTCTTTTAATTTTGCGTTTCTAAACGCTTTCGGTCGGTGGGCAGTACCTTTGTACAGCACCACGCGCCCGAAAGACGTTTTCTACAGCGTTTTACCTTCGCGCCGTTCCTGCAGACTTTGAGTTATTACAGACAAAACATATCAAAAATTTTAATTTGAAGATTTTTGCAACACCTTGCAAAAATCAACCGTAGTTCCTCGTTTCTCGTTCCTCGTTTCTCGTTCCTCGTTTCTCGTTCCTCGTTCCTCGTTCCTCGTTCCGGGGGTCCCAAAAATCCTGCGGCTTCTCGGGGTGATTCCTTAACGAGCGATGGTAAAATGAAGCAGAAAACGTCTTTTACGCGCGTAGAGCTGTAGTAACCTACTGCCTACCGCGTAAAAGCGTTTAAAAAACGCAAATAAAAATAAAAGAACTTCCGTAGATTTATTCTACGGAAGTTTTCCTTATTATGTGTGCTGTGGGGAGAACGGGCGATTCGTGAATCGCCCCTACTGTTGGTGCGGCTCCGTACTACGCGTTAAAATATTTGCGTTTTTGTTCTGCTTTATTTTACCGAGCGACGTCAATTTAGCGTGGCGATTCCATAGCACAAGTACGCCGCAAAGGACAACCACGCCATATAGGGCAGCAGCAACACTCCCGCCGCCTTTTGCTTTAGCCACAGCTCCCGCGTGAGGACAAATCCCACCGCCCACATAAGGAGTATCCACAAAAATGACAGCATAAAGGCGCGCGCTCTGAAAAACAAAAAGGGCCACACGAAGTTTAAAGCAATAGTTATTCCGTACAGCACCATCCAGAGGGTGGATTTTCCCTTTCCGCGGGTGACGGCGATATAGGTGGCAAGGCCCATAAGCGTATACAGAATTATCCACACCACGGGGAACAGCCATCCGGGCGGGGACAGGGGCGGACGGTCGATAGTTTCGTACATTCCCCCGTCGGATGCGGTCAATAACCCCGCAAGACCGCCCGTAAACAGGGGGATAAACAAGCATAACAGCAGTATTCCAAGCTTTTTCAATACATACACCTCTTTGGTATAATATATACCGAAATGGCAAAAGTTATTCCTTTAAGAATAAATATACGAAAACATTGATTTTTTTAACAATATATGGTACACTTTAGGTGCAAAAAATATTATACCGAAAGGAAATAATGCTATGGAACAGAAAAAGTTGAAGGTTGCCGTTGTCGGTGTCGGCGGTATATCCGAGGTACATATCAACGGCTACAAGCGTTGCCCCAACGTAGAGCTTTACGCATTCTGCGATATCAACGAAAAAACCCTTAAGTGGAAGGGCGAGCGTCACGGCGTGACCCGTCTTTATACCGACGAAGCGACGATGCTTAAAGAGCTTCCCGAAATCGACGCGGTGTCCGTATGTACGTGGAACTCCGCCCACGCGCCCTGCTCTATTATGGCGCTTAACGCGGGCAAGCACGTTCTGTGCGAAAAACCTATGGCTATGAACGCGCAGGAAGCGCAGGCTATGCAGGACGCCGCAGAAAAAGCGGGCAAGCTGCTTATGATCGGCTTCGTCCGCCGCTTCGGTAACGACGCCGCTGTTCTCAAGGATTTTATAGACGCAGGCGATTTCGGCGAGATCTACTACGCAAAGGCAAACTATACCCGCCGCAACGGCTGTCCCGGCGGCTGGTTCGGTGACAAGGCGCGCTCCGGCGGCGGTCCTCTCATCGACCTCGGCGTTCACGTTATCGACCTCGTTCGTTACCTCCTCGGCAACCCCAAGCCCGTATCCGTTTACGGCGTGACCTACGATAAATTGAAGAACCGCCCCGGTATCAAGGGCACGGTAGATTATAAATCCGAAACCGAAGCGGCAAAGCCCGTTTTCGACGTTGAGGATATGGCAAGCGCACTCATCCGATTTGATAACGGCGCAACTCTGGCTGTAGAGGCTTCCTTCAGCCTTAATATCCCCCACGACGTGGGCAAGATCGAGCTGTACGGCAGTAAGGCGGGCGCAGTTTTAGATCCCGAAGTGAAGATATACACCCAGCAGAACGGTTATCTCACCAACGTGACCATGCATCAGTCCACCGCGCTCAACTTTGACGGTCTCTTTGAAAACGAGATCGGACACTTCGTCAAGTGCATAACCGACGGTATTCCCTGCCGTAACCCCGCTGAGGACGGCGTCGCTCTGATGAAGATACTTGATGCGGTGTATGAATCGGCAGCCACGGGACATGAGGTTGTAATCAAGTAGTCGCTTCTCGCTCGGTAAAACACTGTAGATCGAAACGCAAAACATTTATAAAATTTTGCTGAAGCAAATTCCCATTTGTAGGGCGGGTGGCTTATCCGGGGTCCCCAAAAAAATGCGAATAGCATTTTTTCGGGGCGCCCCTTGTTTCCGCCGCGCCCACAGCAGTAAAAATAAGGTAAAAATTCCGTAGAATAAATCTACGGAATTTCTTTTTATTTTGCGTTTCTAAACGCTTTTACGCGGTAGGCAGTAGGTTACTACAGCTCTACGCGCGTAAAAGACGTTTTCTACAGCGTTTTACCATCGCTCGTTCCATCAGACTTTTAGTTCTACAGACGGTAGTTTCGGCGTGTTTGTAGGGGACGATGTCCTCATAGTCCCGTTTTAAATAATAAAATTAAAATCCGCTATGCGGATTTTTACCGATACGGCGCAACAGCGTTGCGACATGTAACGCACCGACAGGTGCATGTAACGCGCTCGGAGAGCGCATGTAACTCACCCCGCAGGGGTGATTGCAGACGGCAGTGTAGTGCGAACAGTTTGCGGGCGCATCGTGATGCGCCCCTACGGTTTGTGCGTAGCCGTGGCGCGTTCGTAGGGGCGATTCACGAATCGCCCGCATAAAAAAACAAAAATTTAAAATCCGCGATTTCTCGCGGATTTTTACCGAACCTATTCACTATTCACTTTTACATATTACTTCAAAAAAGCACCCTTTCGGGTGCTTTTTTAAATATTAATCAAAGTATGCGTCCAGCAGATCGTCGAGGTTATCGTTAAAGGTGTTTTCCTTGGATTCCCAAAGGGAAGCGAAATCCGTGGAGTTATTGTTGATACAGATATTGAACTGATGTGCAGGCCAATCGAGCGCGTAGGAGTGGATATAACCGAAATTACAAAGGATACCCTCTCTGATTATCTCGATCATCTCGATAGAATCCTCGTCCTTGGTGTAACGGTTCTGGAGGATAACGGTGTACCACTGGGGAACTACCGCGCGGTAGCTCTGTGCGCAGAGTGCTTCGGTGATCATACCGATAAACTCAAGATTATTGCTGCTGGTTATGGGAACTGCCATAAGAGAATAATCGTCACGGCAGGTGGAGTGGTAATTTTCCTGCTCCTCGTCGTACTTGGGCATGGGAAGAATACCGAAGTTACATTCATAGGTGTTGAGCACGCTGCCGTCGCCAAGCTGGTTGGGCATAAACAGCGCTCTGTTCTGACCGAAGAATTCAAGGCTCTTTGCCTGATCCTCTGCCTTATAGAAGTAAGTGCTTCCGCAGATAAGATCGTATACCTTCTGCAGTGCGTTATATGTCTTTTCCTGATTAACGGTGAAGTAAGGCTTGCCGTCTGCATCTTTGGTGGTTACGGGGATGTTGAAGGCGTCCTGATAAACGTCAACCTGAGTGGTAAGACCGGAAACGTAGCCGTAGATCTTGGTTTCGGGGTTATCGTCCTCTACGTTCGCTTCGCGGATGACCTCCATCATGGTGTCGAAGGTCCAGTCGCCGTCGCGTACTACCTGATACAGATCCTCGATACCTGCGTTTTCCGCAAGGGTCTTGTTAAAGAACATACCCTGCATGGATTCCCAGAATTTAAGGGAGATATCGCCGGAGAGAAGGTACAGCTTTCCGTTGATGGTAAGCTCATCAACAAGGTCCTGAGACCACCATTCTCTTTCGAGATCGATGTAGGGAACCTCGTTCCAGTCGATAAACACGCCCTCTGCGATAAGGGTGGGGATGATAGCCGCATAGCCTGCCACCACGTCGTAATCAACGGTGCCGGAAGCAACGGTATCGCGCACGTAGTCGATAAAGTCCTCGTGTACGCCCCAGCCGCCGTTAACGGGCTTGGATACTATCTTTACGCCGAAGCGCTCCTCAACGACAGCGTCGCGTTCGTAAATAAGGTCGTTTACGGTGGAAACACCCATTTCCTCTACGCCGAATTCATATTCGGTCTCGGTACGCTGAAGAATGGTGTAGGTCTTGCCTGCCCAGTTCTTTTCGGGCAGACCGTCCTTTACGTTTGCGCGGTCGTTAAAATCAACCTCGCCGTAGGACGCGTCGCTTCCGTCAGCCTTACTGGCGTCACCGTTGGGGTCGGTAGGGTTACAAGCGCAAAGCACGGATACAAGCATAAGCACCAGAAGTGCGCCTGCTAAAAATCTTTTCATTTCCATTTATTCCCTTCAAAAATATTTTTTTATTTCCTTTATATTATATTATGGGCGGGTTAAAAAATCAAGTTTTTTTAACAAATCTATTGCCATTCTTTACATATTGTGGTACAATTTCTACGCAAACAAATATTTTTTGCGGAGGAAATATATTATGAAAGTTGCAATCATTGGCTGCGGTACTATAGCAAACAGCGCACACATCCCTTCTTATATGAACAATCCCGAAGCGGAAATAGTTTATTTCTGCGATATTCTGCTTCACAAGGCAGAGGCATGCGTTGAGAAATACGGCTGCGGCAAGGCTGTAGTTGATTATCACGAGGTTCTCGCTGACCCTGAAATTGAGGCAGTTTCCATCTGCACGCCCAACAGAGAGCATTCCAGAATCGCTATCGACGCACTTCACGCCGGCAAGCACGTTCTGTGCGAAAAGCCCGCTGCAAGAACATACGCAGAGGCACTTGAGATGCAGAAGGCTCAGCACGAAACCGGCAAGGTGCTTAATATAGGCGTTGTAAACCGTTTCAATGCCGCCGTTAACAAGGTTCGCGAGCTTATCCAGCGCGGCGACCTGGGCGAGGTTTACCACGTATACGTAAGCTTCCGTTCTCACCGTTCCATTCCCGGTCTGGGCGGCGCATTCACCACCAAGGCTATCTCCGGCGGCGGCGTACTTATCGACTGGGGTGTTCACTACCTCGATATCGTTATGTACTGCACCGGCGACCCCACTCCCAAGACAGTTACCTGTAACGCATACTCCAAGCTGGGTGTAGATATGCCCAACTACGTATACGAGGGCATGTGGGCTGAGGACACCAAGGACGTTAACGGTACTTACGACGTAGACGACCTCGTTTCCGGCTTCGTTCGCACCTCCGGTCCTTCCATCTCCTTCAACGGCGCGTGGGCACAGAATATCGGCGTTGGCGAAAGCTATATCGATTTCATCGGCACCAAGGCAGGTATCCGTCTTAACTACGGCGGTGATTTCACCGTATACACCACCTCCTGCGGCTCCCTCTGCTCCTTCAAGCCCAAGTATAAGGATCATCCTCACTTCCAGAAGGAGATCGATAAGTTTATCGAATGCATCCACACCGGCGAAAAGCTTCCTTCTCATATCGATACCGTTGCCGTTACCGCTAAGATGATGCAGGCTATGTATGATTCGTCCGAGCAGGGCAAGGAGATAGTTCTCGATTAGTCGCTCGGTAAAACACTGTAGAACGAAACGCAAAAGGT
>JAGAKP010000010.1 GCA_017625615.1 Clostridia bacterium | reverse complement strand
TCCCTGAGAAGCCGCAAGGCTTCTTGGGGTGATTTTTTGTCGGGGTCCCCGAGAAGCCGTAAGGCTTCTTGGGGTGATTTTTTTGTCGGGGTCCCCGAGAAGCCGCAAGGCTTCTTGGGGTGATTTATCCGGGTGGTTTTATGGGCGGTTTCTTGACAAACACGTACCGTATATGCTATAATACGTACGCAAAAGCGGGGTCATATAAAAATCCTTGCTGTGAAAATACGAAGCCTTGCACAGACTCCGCGCAAAGTACGCGGGTGGGTCTGTGCTTTTTTGCTTTTTTAAAAAAGAATGTAACCAAAGGGGCTTTTAAAAAGTATTATTATTGAAATCAAACACGAAAGGATGAAAAAGTGATGAGAAAACGCATACTTGTATTTATAACTGCAGTTTTGCTTCTTATAGCCATGCTGGTGGGATGTAATGCAGACGTGCCTGCGGGTACGGATGTACCCGAAAACGTGGGCTCGCCCAACGGCACCGAATCAAGCGAGGACGTGTCCTTTGAGCAAAGCGACGATAACGCGGGAATAGAAGTGTCCGGCGAGCAAAGCGGAGATTATGACCCAAGTATCGAAATTTCCACCGCGCCCGATATTTCCCAAGCGCCGGAAACAAGCGAGCCTGATACAAGCGAGCCTGATACAAGCGAGCCGGTGGAGCCGCCTCTTGTGCCTGATCCTATAGTTAAAAGACCCACCCTTCAAATCCCCGCAATAACAACTCCCGTTTGGGACGGCAGTGCCGCGGAAGGCTTTGCTTCGGGAACGGGAACGCAAGCCGATCCCTTTATTATCGAAACAGCCGAACAGCTCGCCTTTTTTGCAAACTCGGTTAACGGCGGAACGTCCTACGAGGGTCAGTTTGTTTGCCTTGCCAATAACATAAAACTAAACGAAGGCACGCCTTCCCCCGAGTCTGGAGATAATGACAACAAGTGGACATCTATCGGCACCACGAACAACCGATTCAAGGGTACCTTTGACGGAAAAGAAAACGTGGTTGCGGGCGTATACGAAAACAGTCTGTTCGGAGTGGTGCAGGGTAACGTCGCTAACGTGGGCGTGGTATATTCATACGTTTACGGCGGCGGTGTAATACATACTGCGGTAAGAGATAATTTGCCCGATATGATATCCATATCCAACTGCTACTTTGCAGAGGGAACGGTTATCGGTGGCGGCGGAATTGCCATGAGCATAAGCGGCACCAATCTGGATAACTGTTCAAACTGGGGTACCGTTATATGCGATACGGACTGGTGCGGCGGTATCGTCGGATTTTCACAGATGTCATATATCACAAACTGCTATAACGGCGGCACTGTCAGCGGCGATTCCACTTTGGGCGGTATTGTCGGTCATTTCAGCATCGGCAAGGTAACGTATTGCCTTAACGAGGGCGACGTCAACGGCTCCTTTTTCTCTGCAGGCATTATTGGAAACAGCTTCACGGGTATATACGTGGGCTTGGTTAACACCGGCAAGATCAGCGGAAGCAAATGCGCAGGTATAATTATAGAAATGAGCGATTTTAATCCCCTTGATTTTTGCTATTATCTTGAGGGCACGGCAGAATACGGATCAAATTCTGCGGGAATTGCATTTGAAAACCTGCCTCAGTTTGCGGATACCGTAACCGAAGATGAGTTAAGCGATTTAATAAGTTAAAAATCAAAGCCCGCCGTTGTGAAAACGGCGGGCAATTGCTCTTTATTCTTCTTTTACGTATACCAGAATATCCTCCACCCCACAATCCAGTATCTTGCACAGATCGTCCAAGGTGACGGTGGTTATGGGCTTGTTGTGCTTAAGACGATCCAACAGACTTCTGCTTAAGCCGTGCTGATTGATCAGCTTGTAGGTGGTCATATTCTTTGCTTTTAATGTTTTATAAAGCGGTTCGTATGAGATCATATATTTATTATCACCAAAGATAGTATAAAATATACTCTACATCTTGACAATTGTCGATATATAGAGTATAATACGACTGGGCGGAGGCGTGCTAAAGGAAATATTATTGACAATCGCTTAACCGTATGATATACTATTTACAAATGAATGACATTTACTTAAAAAGCAGGTGTTTTTCATATTGGTTTACGTTTCGTCCTGCTTTTGCAGGGCGTTTTTATATTTTATTATAAAAAGGAGGAAAAACTCAATGAAAAAAATTATTTGGCTTGCGGTTTTCGCTTTACTTACGCTGGCTATGCTGGCGGGCTGTAACGCAGATATACCTGCGGACACCGACGTATCCGAAAACGTGGGCGCGCCCGCCGTGTCCGATACGGTTGAGGAGTCCGATACCGACGAGGTATCCGATAAATCCGACGTAATGGAAAGTCAGCCTGATGAAGGCACGGAGGTTTCATCCGAAGAAAGCGGAGATTACGATCCGGACAGAGATAATTCCAAAGAAGAAACTTCGGTCTCCGAGCCGAATGAGGTTTCTTCCGAGCAAAGCGATCCCGTTGATATTTCACGACCCGAGGAGAGTTCCGGACCCGATAACACTTCAGAGCCCGAACCCGAGCCCGAGCCCGAGCCCGACGACAAGGACAAAATAAAAATTCCCATTCCCACAGTTCCCGTTGTAACCGCTCCCGTTTGGGACGGAACGGTTGCAGACGGATTTGCCTCGGGAACAGGCGCAAAAACCGATCCCTTTATTATTGAAACTGCCGCGCAACTTGCGTTTTTTGCGCGCTCGGTTGATAGCGGCATCACTTATGAGGGACAGTTTGTAAAACTTGCCAACAGTCTGAAGATGAACGAAGGCGACCTGAACGTAGAAAACCTTTCCGGCGAGTTTAATGAATGGGATGGTATCGGCGAAGGGAAAGTAAAGTTTATGGGCACCTTTGACGGTGACGGCAAAGTTATTTCCGGACTCTACGGAGAGGGCTTGTTTGAGCATATCGGCGGCACGGTCAAGAACGTCGGTATTACAAATTCCTATATCACAAGCGGTGCGGCGGTAGTAAAAATGGCGTCTGCGGCTACCTCGACTCCTGCAGATATCAACCTAATTTCCGATTGTTACGTCGTTGACAGCATACTTGCATCTTCCACGGGCGTTATTGTTGGAACTGCCAACGCGTATACCGTGAGTAACTGCTATAACGGCGCAACTCTCCACGCAAGCGGGGATTGGAACGGCGGTATAGTGGGACAACTGTTTGGCGGACAGATCGTTAATTGCTATAACGCAGGAACGATAGACGGAAGATCGGAATACGGATGGGATCTTCCCGTCGGTGGAATTGCAGGTAACCTTTTGAAAGGCGAAGTAAAAGACTGTTATAACGTTGGCAACGTTATAACCGAAGGTAACGTCGGCTGCGGTATATGCGGAGTGAGATATGCAGGTACCGTTCTCGACAACTGCGGATATCTTGAAGGAACCGCTCCCTTTGCATACGATTATATGGGTGATCCTGCAGGAAAGGTCGTTTCCAATGACGAGGTTACGGTTTTCACCGAATCACAAGTGAGCCAATAAATCAATAACAACAGTTTTACATATCCCTGCGAAAAAGCTTTTTCGCAGGGATATTTTTTACTTGCAATATATCTTTTTTCGTGGTACAATATTCTGTAAAAATGTTTAAAGTGGGAAAGAAGGGCGTATTTATGGCAAATACGGGTTTTTTACCCGTTCTTCTGGGCAGCGACCAGAACGTATACGGTATGGCAAGATGTTTTCACGAGGAATACGGAATTTCCTCCGTTGCCATCGGCAAGGGAAGACTTCCCGCAACGGCAGACAGCCGTATCGTTCAGGTAGTGAAGGCAGAGCCCAATATTGAGGACGACGAGGTTTTCGTTTCGGTTATGACCGAGTTTTATTCTTCCCATAAGGACGTGGCTCTCATACTCGTTCCCTGCGGCGATAATTACACCAAGCTTGTCAGCCGCAACCGCGACAGAATAAAGGATATGTACCGCTTTGCAGTGCCCGATTACGATCTGCTCATGAAGCTTTCCTTAAAGGAAAACTTTTATAAAATGTGCGACGAGTACGGATTTTTATACCCCGGCACGGCAGAGGTGACCTATGATACCAAGGACACCTTCGTTCCCTCCTTCGGCTTTCCCGTGGTGGTTAAGGCGTCCAACAGCGTTGCCTATTGGAACTGCTCCTTTTCGGGCAAGAAAAAGGTTTTCGTTATTCAGGATAAGGCGGAATTCGACGCGGTCATTCAGGCTATATATTCTTCCTCTTACCGCGATACTCTTATCGTTCAGGAATTTATCCCCGGCGACGACAGCCAGATGCGCGTTGTAAACGCTTACGTGGGCAACGACGGAAAATGCCGTATGATCTGTATGGGCAACGTGCTTCTGGAGGAGCATACTCCCGAGGGCATCGGCTCCTACGCCGCAATCATTTCCGGCAGTGACCGTGAGATGGAGGACCGTCTGGTCAATTTCTTTGAAACCATCGGCTACCACGGCTTTATAAACATCGATATGAAAAAGGACCCCCGCGACGGGCAGTACAAGCTCTTTGAGACTAACCCCCGTCAGGGCAGAAGCAGCTTTTTCGTCTGCGCCGCAGGATATAACCTTGCAAAATTCCTTGTGCAGGACGTATACGAAAACAAGTATCACGATTGCGTGCACGCGGACAACGAATGTCTGTGGACAACCGTTCCCAAGGGTATAATATATAAATACGTTTCGGATAAGGAACTGGTTGCAAAGGCAAAAGCGCTTTCCAAAAAGGGCAAATGTCTGCGCCAGCTCTGGTACGGACCCGATATGGGCTTAAAACGCACCCTGCGCTTCGTTGCGGGACAGTACCACTACTACGGAAAATACAAAAAGTACTTCGGTAAAAGAGGCTATAATGACTGATATTCTCGGTGTTATCGGCGGAATGGGCCCAATGGCGGGCGTTTATCTCTGCCAACTCATAACCCAAAAAACAAAAGCGTCTACTGATGCTGAGCATATAGATATGGTGCTTGCCAGTTTCCCCCGCATACCCGACAGAACGGCGTATCTGCTGGATAAAAGCAAGCCCAACCCTGCGGAGGAAATTATCCGTATCGGAAAAAGTCTGGTGGATCAGGGCTGTACGGTGATCGCCATTCCCTGCGTCACCTCCTTTGCGCTGTACGGGGAGTACGCACCTCACATAAAGGCGAATATCCTTCATATGCCCGATGAAACTGCGGCTCATCTTGCATCTCTCGGGGTAAAGCGGGTAGGTATTCTCGCCACCGACGGAACCGTCCGCACGGGGCTGTTTCAGACTGCTTGCCAAAAGCAGGGGATAGAAGCCTTTTCTCCCGACGAAGCACACCAGAAAATGGTAATGTCGGTAATATACGATCAGGTCAAGGCAGGAAAGCCGGTGGATATGGATATGTTCGGCGAAATATGCGAATATATGCGTGCCAACGGTGCCGAAAAAATAATCTTGGGCTGTACGGAGCTTTCCTTGGTGTTCTGCGGTGCGCATCCCGATATCTGCGTGGACGCTATGGAGGTTTTAGCCCTTTCCTGCATAAAATCTATGGGTAAACAGGTCAGGTAAAAATATATGTGCGGATTTGTTGGATATAAAATAACCGAAAAGCGCGACAGCGACGGTAAAATTATAAAAGAAATGGCGGATACCATCGTCCACCGCGGCCCCGACGACGAGGGCTATTACGTGGACGAGGGGGTTGCTCTGGGCTTCCGCAGACTTTCCATTATCGACCTTGCTTCGGGCGCACAGCCTATGTGCAACGAGGACGGCACAAAGGTGCTCGTTTTCAACGGCGAGGTGTATAACTTCCGCGAAATACGGGAAAAGCTCGTGGCGGCGGGACATATCTTCAATTCCGGATCGGACAGCGAGGTAGTCCTTCACGGCTACGAGGAATACGGCGAGGATATATGCGGTCTTCTCCGCGGTATGTACGCCTTCGTTATATGGGATAAGACCGAAAACAGCCTTTTCGGATGCCGCGATATTTTCGGAATAAAGCCCTTTTATTATTACAAGGACGAAAAGAGCTTTTTGTTCGGAAGCGAAATAAAGTCCTTTTTGCCCCATCCCGATTTTAAAAAGGAATTCAACGCCGAAAAGCTTCCCCAGTACCTTACCTACGAATACACGGTAGGGGAGGAGACTATGTTCAAAAACGTGTACCGTCTTGAGGGCGGACACTGCTTTACCTATAAAAACGGCGTTCTCGATATAAAGAAATATTACGATATCCGCTGGAATATTCAAAAGGGCGGCGATATGGATCACTGGGCAGACCGCATAAACGAGGTCTTTGCCGAAAGCGTTGAGGCGCACCGTATCGCAGACGTTGAGGTGGGCTGCTTCCTTTCCTCGGGCGTGGATTCTTCTATGGTTGCCAAGGCGGTGTCCGCCCGCAACGAGGAGATCACCGGCGAGCCCGTAAAGACCTTTTCCATCGGCTACGAGCGTGAAAAGGTAAGTGAATTGCAGGATGCGGCTATCTTTGCCGAAGCGGTGGGACTTCCCAATATCCCCACCGTAATGAAGGATGAGCAGTTCTTCACCCGCGCCGCAGATATTCAGTATTATCTTGACGAGCCTCTTTCCAATCCCTCGGAGATACCCTTGTTCTTTTTGGCGGAAACTGCCTCCAAGTACGTAAAGGTAGTCCTTTCCGGCGAGGGTGCAGACGAGCTTTTCGGCGGTTATCCGCTGTATCAGAGCGAATGGCACTTCGGCAGATACCAAAGGGTGCCCCGCTTTATACGAAAGGCGTTGGCAGCCATAGCAGGCGTCCTTCCCAACTTCAAGGGCAAGCATTTTATCACTGCGGGCGCTAAGGAGCCTTGGGAAAGATACGCCCGTGCAAACTACGTTTTCGACCGCGCGTCCGCATCTGCCGTGCTTAAGGATCACCCCGCTGTGGAGGATCCCGCACTTGCATCCAAGGCCGTGTTTGATAAGGTATCCGACCTCGATCCCGCATCCCAGACACAGTTTGCCGATATCCACGTGTGGATGGCGTACGATATTCTCGTCAAGGCGGACAGAATGAGTATGGCGCATTCGCTGGAGTTGCGCGTTCCCTTCCTCGATAAAAAAGTGCTTGAGACGGCAATGCAGGTTCCCGCACCCTTCCGCGCCAACGGCGAGCAGACCAAGAGTGCACTCCGTCACGCCGCCGCAAAGCATATTCCCGAAAGAAGCGCCAAGATGGTAAAGCGCGGCTTCCCCGTGCCTCTTGACGAATTGCTCCGTCAGGATGAGTATTACAGCTTGGTAAAGGATGAATTCACAAGCGAACAGGCAAAGCTTTTCTTCGATACGGACGAGCTTATGCGCCTGCTGGACACCCACCGCGCAGGCAGGCACAATATGCGAAAAATATGGATGATATACTCATTCCTTATGTGGTATAAGGAGTTTTTCGTAAAGCGCTGAAAAGGGTTGCTATTGACAACCATCGGCTTGTGAGTTATAATAAAATATAAACCATAAACAGGGGTACCCCTGTTTGAATTGGATACGCAGTATCCAATTCAATAAAGCTTTAAAAGCAAATATAAAAATATGCAAAGGAGAGACACTATGAAAAAAACAGTATGTATTCTGTTGGTCGTGCTTATGGCGTTTGGATTTATTCTTACCTCGTGTAACGACGCAGGCGACGAATCCAAGGCAGAGGTTTCCAACGTACCCACTGCATACGTTCCCCATCTGGGCGAAACGGATAAGTACAATGGCAAGGAGCTTGTTATACTTGCCAGCGGCGCCGTAGTAGGCGCAGAGCAGTCCTTCTGTAAAGAAGCTATCGATCCCGGCGAGCTTAACGACGAGCCCGTAAACGACGCATCCTTCAACCGTTATCAGAAGCTTGAGCAGAACTACGGCTTTAAGGTAAAGACCGTATGGCAGGAAGGCTACGACCCTTATATTCAGCGCGTGCGTGACGATAAAGCGGCAGGCACGGATAATTACGACGTTTTCATTACCGGTCTTCAGACTCTGTGCGGTCTTGCGGCAGAGGGCTTCTTTGCAGATCTTAATACTATTGAAAACTCCAATCTTCAACTTGATAAGCCTTGGTGGGATCAGCCCTTCAACGAGGATATGTCCATTGCAAACCATCTTTATTTTGCAACCGGCGATATTCTTATGATGGACGATGAAAATACCCGTTGTATCCTTTACAACAAGGATATCGTCGAGGATAAGGGACTTGAAAACCCCGCTCAGCTTGTTTACGACCACCAATGGACCCTTGAAAAGCTGTATTCTATGGCAAAGGCTGCCGCTAACGAAGGCGACGGCGACGGCGTTATGACCGTTACCGGCGGTGACACGTGGGGTCTCGTTCAGGCTGCGTTTGAGAGCTATACTCTCATTCTCGGCTCCGACTGTCCCATCGTATCCAAGGACGAGGACGATATTCCCCGTCTCGCTATAATGGACGACAGAAACTTTGATGCATTTACCAAGGTGCTTGAAATATGCACCGATAAGACCTCCGTTGCTTACACCGAGCAGTACTACGCTTGGAACGATCCCAACGCAAGCAACGTTGTGGCAAACTTCAAAAACGGTCAGGCGCTGTTCTATACCACCGTTATCAGCGCGGTTAACGGCGAAAGCCTTCGCGAGGCTGAGATCCGTTACGGTATCCTTCCCATTCCTATGTTCGACGAAGAGCAGGAAACCTACTGTACCACTATCAATCCTTATTGGTTCCAGGCAGTTTCCATAAAGAAGAACTGCAGTGATATGGATTTCGTTACCTTCGCTCTTGAGGCTATGGCTTGGACGGGCAAGGAATACATAACCCCCGAGTATTACGAAAGAACTCTTAAGAACAAGCGTATACTTGACGATGACGATTCCGCGGAAATGCTTGATATCATATTCTCCAACCGTATTGCGGATGTTGCCATCTGCTATAACTGGGACGATTGTATCCAGTACTACAACCGCGTTCTCACCACCGGTGCAACCGGTCTTTCCAGCCTTGTAGAATCCGAGCAGGATCAGTTCAATACCGCGATGGAATCCACGCTTGAATTCTTTATGGATTAATAAAAAATTAAAACGGGGAAAACACGATGAAAAAAACAATTTGCATCCTTTTGATGACCCTTATGGCGTTGGGTCTCCTTCTCACCTCCTGTAATAACGCAGGCGATGAGTCCGTTGCCGATGTTTCCGCAGGTCCTACCGCGTACGTTCCTCACCTTGGTGAGACCGACGCGTACAAGGGAAAGGTCCTCACCGTTCTCTCCACACACGAGGGAAACAACTATTCCAAGGAAGCCTTCAGCACTGAAGAGATCACCAACGAGCCTATTAACGACGCATCCTACAACCGTGACATTATGCTTGAGGAAAACTACGGCTTCACCGTTGATACCGTATGGGAAGATGCAGGCAATCTCCTCGCCCGCGTACGTGACGACAGAGCGGCAGGTATCGATAACTATGACGTTGTCGTTTCCGGACTTCAGTCTCTTGCCACCCTTGCGGCAGAAGGCTTCTTCCTCGACCTTAATTCTCTCGGCGAGGAATCTAACCTCCGTCTTGACCAGCCCTGGTGGGATCAGCCCTTTAACGAGGATATGTCCGTAGCAGGCAAATTGTATTTCGCTACCGGTGATATAGTTATGCTTGACGATGAGTATACCCGTTGCATCCTTTACAACAAGGATCTCATTGAAGATAACAACCTCGAAAGCCCCGCACAGCTTGTTTACGATCACAAGTGGACTCTTGACGCCCTTTATGAAATGGCAAAGCTCGCTTCTCATGAAGGCGACGGCGACGGCGCGATGACCGTTACCGGCGGCGACGTTTGGGGTCTCGTTCAGGCAAGCTTTGAAAGCTATACCCTCATTCTCGGCTCCGACTGTCCTCTTGTTTCCAAGGACGACGAGGATATCCCCCGCCTTGCAATGATGGATGCAAGAAACGTGGAAGCCTTTGAAAAGGTCTGGGAGATCTGTACCGACAGAGAGACCACCGCTTATACCGAGCAGTGGTATTCCTGGAACGCTCCCGATGCGTACAAGGTATGCGAAAACTTCCAGAAGGGTCAGGCTCTCTTCTATACCATCACAGTCAACGCAGTAAGCGGTAAGGGACTCCGCGAGGCAGATATCCGTTACGGTATCCTTCCCATTCCTATGTACGACGAGGAGCAGGAGACCTACTGCACCACCATCAACCCCTACCAGTTCCACGCAGTATCCATCAAGTCTAACTGTGAGGATATAGATTTCGTAACCTTCGCTCTTGAGGCGCTGGCTTGGACGGGTAAGGAATATATCACTCCCGAATACTACGAAAGAACTCTTAAGAATAAGCGTATCCTTGATGACGATGATTCCGCAGAAATGCTCGATATCATCTTCTCCAACCGTATCGCAGACGTTTCCATCTGCTATAACTGGGATGATTGTATCCAGTACTACAACCGTATCTTTTCCGCAGGCGACGGAGGACTTGCAAGCCTTGTAGAATCCGAGCAGGATCAGTTCAATACTGCAATGGAAAAAACCTTGGAATTCTTTATGGATTAATTATATTGATAACAATATAAAAAACATATATACAAGGAGAAAAACATGAAAAAGACAGTATGTATACTTCTGGTCGTGATCATGGCTGTTACCGCAGTGCTTTGTTCCTGTAACGACACCGGCAACGCTTCCGATTCAGACGTATCCGTGTCTGCTAACGCGTACGTTCCCCATCTCGGTGAAACTACCAAATATGCAGGCAAAACTCTCACCATCCTTGCAAGCGGCGGCGACACCGAAGATGATCTCCACGCTTTTGCAAGGGAAGCTATCGACCCTTACGAGCTTAACGACGAGCCCGTAAACGATGCTGCTTGGAACCGTAATCAGGCGCTCAAGGAAAACTACGGCTTCGACATCAAGACCATCTGGTCTGCAGGCTGGGATACCTACCTTAACAAGGTACGTACCGACAAGGCTTCCGGTATTGACGATTACGACGTTTTCGTAACCGGTCTTACCACCCTCGGCACCCTCGCGGCAGAAGGCTTCTTCGCAGACCTTTATTCTATCGAAGGCTCCAACCTTTGCCTTGATAAGGATTGGTGGGATCAGGCTGCAAACGAAGATATGTCCATTGCAAACAAGCTGTACTTCACTACCGGCGATATCCTTATGATGGACGACGAAAACACCCGTTGTGTCGTTTATAATATGGATATTCTTGATCAGAACGGTCTTGAAAAGCCCGCAGATCTCGTTCGTGCAGGCGAGTGGACTCTTGAAAAGTTCTATACCATGGCTAAAGAAGCCGCTGTAGAAGACGGCGACGGCGTTATGACCTACGACAAGGGCGACGTATGGGGCAGCGTAATGGCAGCCTTCGATACTTACACTCTCGTAGTCGGCGCAGACTGTCCTATGGTTGAAAAGGATCAGGACGATATTCCTCAGCTCGCAGTTATGAAGGACCGTAACTTCAACGCCTTTACCGCTGTTTACGAAAACGTAATTCAGGCCTCTGAATACTGCACCTATACCGAAGCATTCGTAAACTGGTCCGATCATTCCGTTGTTGCAAACTTTGCAAAGGGTCAGGCACTCTTCCGCGTTACCACCGTTGACGTTGTTAACAGCGCAGAGATCCGCGATTCCGAGGTTGCATACGGTATTCTTCCCGTTCCCAAGTTTGACGCTGAGCAGGAGCAGTACGCTTCCGCTACCAACCCCTACTGGTTCCAGTGCGTTGCTATCAAGGAAAACTGCAAGGATTTCGATTTCGTAACCTTCGCACTTGAGGCTATGGCTTGGTCTGCAAAGGAATACATCACTCCCGAGTACTACGAAAGAACTCTTAAGAACAAGCGCGCGCTTCAGGATGACGACGCAGCAGATATGCTTGACGTTCTCTTCTCCAACCGCCTTGTTGATATCTCTATCGTATTTAACTGGGATGACTGCATCCAGTGGTACAACAACTGTCTTAAGTCCGGCGGAACCGGCCTTACCAGCTACGTTGAATCTCATCAGGCGGCCTTTGAGGCTGACATGACCGAGACCATCGATATGTTCTTGGAAGACTAAAATAAAAATGCTTTTTTACAGCGGAGGTATTTTGCCTCCGCTGTTTTTCCTTGTCGGGGTCCCCAAGAAGCCGCAAGGCTTCTTGGGGTGATTTTGGCGGGGTCCCCAAGAAGCCGCAAGGCTTCTTGGGGTGATTTTGGCGGATTGATTTAAAGGTTTTTGCCGTAAAAAGTATAATAACTTGTTAGGTTTTATAAAATAGAGGTTGATTTTCTTTAAAGTATTTGGTAAAATTACAATAAGATATATCCCGTGAAGGGAGTGTGTAAATGGAGATCAAATTCAAAAAGCTTTCCCCCTTGGCAAGAGTGCCCGTGTATTCAAGCACCTCCGCCGCAGGCGCAGACCTGTGCGCGCTGGAGGGCGAGGATATCACCATCCTCCCCGGTGAGACGGTGTTTATCCATACCGGTCTCGCTATGGAGATACCCGAAGGGTACGCCGCTCTTATTTTTGCACGCAGCGGACTCGCATCCAAAAGAGGACTTGCGCCTGCAAACAAGGTGGGCGTGGTTGACCCCGATTACCGCGGTGAATTTATGGTTGCACTTCACAACCATTCTTCTCTTCCGCAGACGGTGGCGGGCGGTGAGCGGATAGCCCAAATGGTAATAGTTCCCTTTATCCGCGGCGAATTTATCCAGACAGACACTCTTTCCGAAACAGAGCGCGGCGCAGGCGGCTTCGGCTCTACGGGAAAACGCTAATTTCAGAAAGGACATAATACCATGAAAAAGACCTTGTGTATACTTATGGCGCTTATGCTGGTTTGCATCTCTCTCGTAGCGTGTAACGACCCTGTAAGCGACAACTCCGAGGCTTCCGAAGTAAGCGACGCCGAGGAGGAGCTGTTCTCTCATCTTCCCAACGTTAACTATGCGGAAGGCGGAAAGCCCTCCGAATTCGTTATTCTCACCATCGGCGACTGGTCGGGCGCATACAAGTCCGTTGAGATACTCCCTCACGAGCTTTCTCCCGAGCTTCTGCAGGAGGCGGTTATCGAGCGTAACGCCCGCGTAGAGGAGCGCTTCGGTGTAAAGATCACCGAGATCCGTACTACTGATGTTTCGGGTATGGTCAACGATATCCGCAGTAACGCGGCTACCGGCGGCGATATGTACGACGTTGTTATGCCTTATATGACCGATGCGGCTACCCTTGCGGTTGAGGGTCTGTTCTATGACCTTAACGCACAGGAGGGTGTTGCTTTTGACGGCGCATGGTGGGATCAGTCTGCAAAGGAAACTCTTTCCATTGACGACAAGCTGTTCTTTATCACCGGCGACCTTTGCCTCCTTGCTTACGATTGTACTCACTGTCTCGTTTTCAATCGCGACCTTGCAACGGAAAACGATATCGACCCCTATAAGCTGGTTTACGACGGCGAATGGACTCTGGATAAAATGCTTGAAATATCCAAGGGCATCACCCGCGATGACAATAACGACGGCACAATGGACCTTGACGACGTTTGGGGCTGTCTTATTAACAGCAACTTTACCACCTCTATGTTCCTTGCTTCCGGCGAACGTCTTACCACCAAGGACAGTAACGACCTTCCCGTTATTTCCGTAATGGGCGAAAGACAGATCGACGTTTTCGATAAGATATTCAATCTCTGCAGTAATTCTGCCGTTGGACACATTGATTCTGCCGCTAACGTTGCAAAGTTCTCCAGCGTTTGGATTGCCGCTTCCGAAGCAGTTGCTTCCAAGCGTGCCCTCTTCCGCGCCGTTGCGGTAGTGGATATTTTTGAGGTTGCGGATTTCGAATGTAACTTCGGCGTTCTGCCTATTCCCAAATTTGATGCCGAGCAGGAAAACTATTATTCCAACGTTTCCGCCATCGCCGCTACCTGCGTAGCCATCCCAAAGACCAATAAGGATTACGAGCGCGCCGCTATAGTTATGGACGCAATGGCTCAGGCATCCACCGATACGGTCAAGACCAGCTATTACGATAACCTGCTCAAGCTTCGTAAGCTTCAGGGTGAGGACGATGAAAAGATGCTTGATATCATCTTCGACGGCAGAGTATACGATTACGGCATCCTCTTCCAGTGGGGCACTATCAACACCTTTATGAACGATATCGCTTTCAGCGGTACCAATAATTTCCAGTCCAAGTACGATTCCATAGAGGGATCCATAGAGACTGCTATTGAAAAAACTATTGAAGGAATGGAGTAAAACAGTATGAAAAAACTTTCTCTTGCAACCAAGCTCATCACTTTGGCAGTGCTTACCGTGCCTTTCGTATATGAAAAGAACGAGCAGGGCGGTCTCAAGCTCCGCGCAGTGCTTTACGACGTGGATTATAACAAGACCGAAGAAGGCAAAAAGGAATTTCACTTCACCTTCGGCGGCATAATCAAGGATCAGGTAAAGGCAGTCAAGAAGATCGTTGCCGATATCGCCGCTTCCCGCAAGGCAAAGACGGCAGAAGCAGAGATCGATTCCGACTTCGCAGATATAGAATTTTCCGAAGAGGAAGAAGCCGAGCTCGAAGCCGCCTTCGTAGAATAAAAAATACCGCAAATATACGGCAGTTCAATACGAACTGCCGTTTTTTATCTGGGTGATTCTAACCACCGTAGGAGAAGGAAGACGCGCTCATTCAGATGCAGAAGGCGTTTTCACGAGCGTGCTGTAGTAATCTACAGCTAGCGAAGAGAAAACGTCTAAAAAACGCAAAAATAAAAAGAAAATTCCGTAGATTAAATTCTACGGAATTTTTACCTTATTATAAGTGCTGTGGAATACGGCAGGGCAAGTTACCTTGCCGTACAAAAGGAAATTCAGCAAACAAAAACCTTATTTATATTTTGCGTTTTTGTTCTGCGCTGAATGAACGCGTCTTTACGCTTTGCCGTTGCAGCCCAGTACATTAACAAGCTTATGTCTTACAAGCTCCTTAATGTTAGCTCTTGCGGGCTTGAGGTATTCTCTGGGGTCGAACTTATCGGGATGCTCAGCAAAGAACTTACGAACGGTACCGGTCATAGCAAGACGGAGGTCGGAGTCGATGTTGATCTTGCAAACTGCGAGCTGTGCAGCGTGACGGAGCTGATCTTCGGGAACGCCGATAGCGCCGGGCATTGCGCCGCCGTAGGTGTTAACCATTTCAACGTAGTTCTGAGGAACGGAAGAAGAACCGTGGAGAACGATGGGGAAGCCGGGAAGCTTCTTGATGATCTCTTCGAGGATATCGAAGCGGAGCTGAGGATTTGTGCCGGGCTTGAACTTGTAAGCGCCGTGAGAAGTACCGATAGCGATAGCAAGAGAATCGCATCCGGTGCGTGCTACGAATTCTTCAACCTCTTCGGGACGGGTGTAGTGAGCGTTATCGGAAGAAACGTTAACTTCGTCTTCTACGCCTGCGAGAGCGCCGAGCTCAGCCTCAACAACTACGCCGTGAGCGTGAGCATATTCAACTACCTGCTTGGTGATAGCGATATTCTCTTCGAAGGGCTTGGAGGAAGCGTCGATCATAACGGAGGTGAAGCCGCCGTCGATGCAGGATTTGCAGGTTTCAAAGCTGTCGCCGTGGTCAAGGTGAAGAACGATGGGAATTTCGGGGCATTCGATAACAGCAGCCTCTACCAGCTTAACGAGGTAGGTGTGGTTAGCGTATGCACGGGCACCCTTGGATACCTGAAGGATAACGGGAGCCTTTTCTTCGCGGCAAGCTTCGGTGATCGCCTGAACGATCTCCATATTGTTGACATTGAAAGCACCGATAGCGTAACCGCCATTATATGCTTTTTCGAACATTTCTTTTGAAGTTACAAGAGGCATGGGTAATACTCCTTTAAATTAAATTTTTCCATACGCCATCATTATAACCTTTTTATAAGCAGATGTCAAGGCGGGAAACGCATTTTTTGAAAAAAGATTGATTTTACCGCGCTAATATGATATTATACGTCGAACGCAGAGAATTAAAAAATATTTGCAACCTTTTTATATTGTCCCACACTATTTGAATGAAAGGAGGGCACAAGGAAATGGAGCAAGCGCAAAAGCAGGCGTATTTGGATATTCTCACCAAGGAATATATGCAAAAGCTGTTTTATTTCTGTCTTAAAAAGACGGGCAACAGAAACGAAGCTGAAAACCTCGCTTCGGATATTATCCTTAATATTCTCACATCTCTTGACCGCGGAAACATACCGGTTAATTTCTCGGCGTGGGTGTGGCAGATAGCCCGCAACCGCTACAGCGTTTGGGCTGCGAAAAAGCATTTAAAAACCGAGTGGGAGCAGTTCGAAGACGTTTCCGAATACGACGTGGCAGACGAAGAAACCGCAGAAGGAAAGCTAATACAACAAGAAACCATATCTCTTCTCCGCCGCGAGCTGGCGTATATATCGTCGGAATACCGCGGTCTGCTCGTATCCTATTATATCGAAAACAAACGCCTGAAGGATATTGCCCTTTCCTTGGATCTTCCCGTGGGCACGGTAAAATCAAACCTTTTCCGTGCACGAAAAATATTAAAAGAAGGTATGAATATGGCAAGAGAATACGGAATAAGAAGCTATAAGCCCGATGAGGTCCACTTTATAGCAAGCGGTAAACAGGAAACAACTCGCCCTTGGGCTGTGGTACAGCGCAAGCTGCCCAAAAATATTCTGCTTGAAGCGGATAACAACCCTTCCACGTTAGAGGAATTGGCAGTTGAATTGGGCACAGCGATGCCTTATCTGGAGGAAGAGGTAGAAATTCTCAGAGACGCCACCCTCCTTAAGAAGATCGGCGATAAGTATATCACAAACTTTTTCATCGCGAGCAAGGAATGTCAAATGGATATCTACAACGCACAGCGCAGAGATTCCAAAAAACGCAGCGCTTTGATTAAAAAAATCGTTGAGGACAGCATTGATAAGATCCGCGCTTTAGGCGTGGCAGGGGATACCGTAAGCGATAATAACCTTAAATGGTGGCTGGCTATCCACGCAGTAGATTGCATTGTGGAAACAATCCCCGATTACACCATTCCGTACCCCGAAAAGCGCGAAAATGGCGAAACCTGGGGCTTTATGGGAATGGAAATGGCTGTACTGCCCGAAAATCTCATAGTTGGACATAACGGCTCCGGTAACGGTGACGTTGAGCTTTGGGCGTATAAGGTAGGCGATTACGGTCTGTGGCACGTTATCGGAGAGCTGTTTGATTCTCTGCACACCGTCTTTTTGGCAGATGCCATTACAAACAAACGCAGAGTTGCGGATTTCACCTCGGCAGAAAAGAAAATATGGGATTCGTGCATAAACGGCATTCACGCCCACGAAGGCGAAAACGGGGAAGTTGTGCCCGATATTATTGTGGCAACAAAAGAACAATTGGACAGCATAAACGAAATCCTTTTTTCTCACCCCTTGGCACAGGAATTAAAGGCGCTTTTCACGCAGGCATTTGCTGAAACAAAAGCAGTTGTCAAAAAGAGCATCAACCCCACACTTTCTTACCTTGTTGACTATTGCGCGTCTATGTTTATTCTCAACACCCGTATGATGGTGGTGCACGATCTGGTGGAAACGAATACGCTCCTCGTTCCCGAAGATCCCGAAAACAGCAAAATAGGACTGTTTTTGTTTGTGAAATAATAGCAAAAAAGACCGCGTTTGCGGTCTTTTTTTGCTGTCGGGGGTGATTGTCAGGGGTGACTATTTATTTTGATCTATCATTTCCTTGTATTCATCGGAAAAGAAGGTGAAAATACTTGCACGTCTTGCGGTGGCAAAGGCGAGGAAGACCTCTGCCGTAGCCTCCTCAGAGTGGGTTTTATTCTTGTACTCGCAGTAGGTGCCGCCTGCGGAAAAATCGCCTATAGCGGTGCACAGAGCCGTTGAGATCTCGCCGTTGGCGGGGATACCCGCAAAAATAAGGGAGTTAAGCACCGCCATCGTCGCAAGAGAAGAGGACTGACCGTCTCCGTCCTTGATGGTGTTATCGTTGCCGATACAGTTGCCGAGATAGGTAAGAAGACCGTCGCGGCTGTTATCGTCGGCGTAATCGGCGCGGTAAGCGGTAATTACGTTTAACACCATAGCGGAAACCTGCGGGTCGCAATACATATCGTCGGAATCGACGCCCCAGCCGCCGTCGGTAAGCTGAATTTCCGCAAGATGGGACATAACGGGAGTAAGCATTTCCGGCTTTTCATCGCAAATATACAACGCCATCAACGCCATACACAAGTCAAGGGTAGGGACGTCGTAGGGATTGCTCACGGCAGCCTTGAGGGAAGGGGTGTAATCGGAATATGAATATCCTTCAACCTCAAAAAGAAAGGTGAGTATTGCCGCAGAAATGGCGCAGGATGCGTCGCCCGCAACGGTGCCGTCGCTGTAAAGGGAAATATCGTAGTCGGATATTTCTTCTCCCTCGAGGTACAATGCGGCAATAACGCGCCAATCGGAGATCCTTTCCCCTGCGTAATAGGTCTTGAGCGCCGCGGTGTCGGTCACCTCGGTAAACTCCACCTCTTTTTCACTGCAGGAGCAGAGAAGGAGAATACAAGTTAAAAGTATGATAAAAATACGTTTCATATAGTTTCACCTTGGGAAAATTGATAGTGGTGCGACGTCATTTTGTGTAGAAGGAACTTTTAGACGATGGAGCTGTACGAGTGTACTGCCCATCGGCTAAAAGTTTCTACAAAAGCGCATAATATTGAAATTCGCATAAGCGAATTTCTACCAAAAAAGCTGACTTAACTTCCTTTGAGAAAGTAAAAGTCAGCCTTTTGTGTTTTAAAACTTTTATGCGCTTTTGGATCTACGCAAAATGCCTAAGCACCGAATTACTTAATAGTAACGGTTGCGCCTTCCTCTTCAAGCTGCTTCTTGATAGCTTCTGCTTCTTCCTTGGAAACGCCGGTCTTAACTGCCTTGGGAGCGCCAACAACGATTTCCTTAGCTTCGCCGAGAGAAACGCCGGTGATTTCCTTAACAGCCTTTATAACCTTAAGCTTCTTAGCTTCTTCGAAAGAGGTGAGCTCTACGTCGAACTCGGTCTTTTCTTCTGCTGCGGGAGCTGCTTCTGCTGCGCCGCCAACTGCTGCTACTGCAACGGGAGCTGCGGATACGCCGAATTCCTCTTCAAGTGCCTTTACGAGGTCTGCAAGTTCAAGTATGGTAAGTTCCTTAACGATATCAAGGATCTGCTGAGATTTTTCGTTCATTTTAAAATCCTCCGAATAAATATTAGTTAATTTTTTTAAATTTCGTTTTGCGTTTTCACGCGGTTTGTTCTTGCTTTAAGCAAGGATTATTCAGCTGCTGCTTCAGTAGCTTCTTCTGCAACAGGTGCTGCTTCGCCGTTCTTGTCGATAATAGCCTGAAGTACGTATGCGAAGCTGTAAAGGGAAGACTGAAGAGAGCCGAGCATCTTGCCGATAAGAACTTCCTTCGAAGGAGTCTTTGCAAGATCCTGAACGCCCTTTTCGTCAAGAAGGTTGCCTTCTACGAAACCTGCTTTGATAACAAAGTTGGGGTTCTTTTCTGCGAAAGTGCAGAGAATTTTTGCCGGTGCGATAGGATCGCTCTCGCTGGTTGCCATTGCGGTCATACCGGAAAGGACATCCTTAAGAGATTCAAAGCCTACGATATCGCATGCTCTGGAAGTAAGAGTGTTCTTAACTACGCTGTACTCAACGCCTGCGTTACGAAGCTCGGTACGCAGCTTGGTGTCAGCTTCAACGGTAATACCCTGGCAGTTAACGAGAACACCGCCGGCAGCATTTTTCATCTGGTCTGCGAGAGACTGGACGATTGCTTGCTTCTGTTCAAGAATTTTTGCGCTTGCCATGTGTTCACCTCCATAACACACTTTGTATGTAAAAAAGCTCCCCCGCCACGTGCGCGAGGGAGCATAAAAATACCATATAAAACGGTTTTTAAATCTTTCCTCGGCAGGCGGTCAAGACCATTATACACCTGAAGTGTGCCTACTGTCTTTGGAATATTTTGTTTTTAACCTTATGAATAATACCATAAGTAAACGGTATTGTCAATAGGTAAGTGAAAAGTTTTTAATAAAAATTAGAGCTTGGAAGGGTTAACCTTAACGCCGGGGCCCATGGTGGAAGCAACGGTGCAGGACTTGATGTACTGACCCTTTGCTGCAGCGGGCTTAGCCTTGATGATCGCGCCGAGGAGTGCCTCGAAGTTCTCGTTAAGCTTTTCTGCGCCGAAGGATACCTTGCCGATGGGGCAGTGGATGATGTTGGTCTTATCCAGACGGTATTCGATCTTACCTGCCTTAGCTTCCTGAACAGCCTTGGCAACGTCCATAGTAACGGTGCCTGCCTTGGGGTTAGGCATAAGTCCCTTAGGACCGAGGATCTTACCGAGACGGCCGATAACGCCCATCATATCGGGAGTAGCGATAATAACGTCGTAATCGAACCAGTTCTCCTGCTGGATCTTTGCAACCAGATCTTCTGCGCCTACGAAATCACTTCCTGCTTCCTCTGCTGCCTTTGCCTTGTCGCCCTTAGCAAAAACGAGAGTGCGTACCTTTTTACCGGTACCGTTGGGAAGTACGATAGCGCCGCGGATCTGCTGATCTGCGTGACGTCCGTCAAGACCCATGCGGAGATGGACTTCTACGGTTTCGTCGAATTTAGCCTTGGAATTGTTGCAGGTGAGCTGAAGAGCTTCTGCGGATTCATAAAGCTTGCTCTTATCTATAGTCTTAAGAGCGTCCTGATAATTCTTTCCTCTTTTCATTGCTCTGCCCCTCCTTAGTCAACTACCGTAACGCCCATGGAGCGTGCGGTACCTGCGATCATGCTCATCGCAGATTCGATATTTGCAGCGTTGAGGTCGGGCATCTTGGTTTCAGCGATCTTTCTGACCTGTTCCTTGGTGATGGTTGCGACCTTGGTCTTGTTGGGAACTGCGGATCCGCTTTCGATGTTGCAAGCCTTCTTAATGAGGACTGCTGCGGGGGGAGTCTTGGTGATAAAGGTGAAAGTACGGTCTGCGTATACGGTAATAACTACGGGTATAATGAGACCGATATCATTCTTGGTACGCTCGTTGAAGTCTTTTGTAAATACGGGGATAGCTACGCCGTACTGACCGAGCGCAGGACCGACAGGCGGCTGAGGAGTCGCTTTGCCGGCAGGAAGCTGAAGTTTAATGTAGCCTACTACTTTTTTTGCCATTTTAAATACACCTCCGAAATGTGGTAAATATGTCGGGAGCTTTGCTCCCTCCCACCGAGTCTGTTCGTTCTTTTATTCAGACTCTACTACTGCGACGATATGGCTTACTCGTCTAATGTTTTGACCTGCGTGGAATCAAGCTCCACCTTGGTCTCTCTTCCGAACATGGATGCGGTAACGGTTACCTTCTTCATATCGGGAGAAATTTCGTTTACGATACCTATAAAGCCCGCAAGAGGACCGTCGCATATCTGGACGCTGTCGCCTACCGCAAACTTTACCTCGATAACCTTTACTTCCACGCCCAGCTTTTCAACCTCTTCGTCCGTAAGGGCGACAGGGGCGGATCCGGGACCTACGAAGCCGGTTACACCGGTGGTATTGCGGATGATATGCCAGGTTTCGTCGTTCATTACCATTTTAATGAGTACGTAACCGGGGAACATCTTGCGCTCGATTTCCTTTTGAGCATCGTTGTCGGCCTCAATGACCGTTTCCATAGGGATCTTTACTCCGAAGATGAGATCCTGCAGACCGCGGTTTTCAACAATCTTTTCGATATTGGTTGCGACCTTGTTCTCGTATCCGGAATAGGTATGCACTACATACCAGCGGGGAGTTCCTTCGTGCGTAATGTTCATCGCGTTTATGCAATAAGATCAGCCAGAAGGGCTACCAGCGTTTCGAGCAGATAATCAAGTCCGCCCACTACAACGGTAAATACCAGAATTGCGCTTATAACCAGCGCGCTGTTCTTTAATACCTGAGTGCGGGAAGGCCATGCGATTTTCTTGAACTCGCTCTTGTAGTCTTTGAAGAATTTGGATACACGGTTTTCTTTCATTTCCGTCTCTCCTCGCTTACTTGCTCTCTTTATGGAGAGTATGCTTGCGGCAGAACTTGCAGAACTTGTTCATTTCAAGTCTGTCGGGGTCGTTCTTCTTGTTCTTCATACTGTTGTAGTTCCTCTGCTTGCACTCGGTGCAAACGAGAGTGATCTTTTCTCTTGAACCTTTTTTCATTAATCGGCACCTCCATTAAATGTTACCTCCCTCTGTTGCTTTTTTAGTTTTGCCCTTCGCGGAAATCAAACGAGAGCGCAACAAAAAAGACCCCAATAACAGAGGTAAAGGCAGTATACCAAATTTCCACCCTCTTGTCAAGGTCTTTTTTAATATTTTTTGTAGATTTTTTGGGGACATTCTTTGTTTTTTAAAACTTTTGCTTTACTTGATGCCCAGCATTTTGTTTACGGCGTCCTTTTGCTCCTCGGTGAGTATCATATGACGCTGATTTTCGTAATCGTTGAATAGTCCTGCTTCGTTGGAATATTTAACAATATTTCCGTCAAGCTCAAATTCGTAAGGACAGTACGTTTTTGTAATGTCGTATAACCATTCGTTTCCCCACAGTCCGGTTATAAAAGTCGTGTCCTCTGCGGAAAGGGTAAAGACTTTTATTTCGGGATATTCTTGCGAAACGGTTATTACAGAACGTGTTTCAATTACTTCGCTACTTTCGTCTAATAGGTTGCTTGTTTCGGTAGGAGTTTCCGCGGTAACATCTTGTGAAGTTTCATTCTGAATTTCTTTTGAACTTTCGGCGGAAACATTTTCGGATATAGGTGGAACGGAAGTACTTGAATTATCTTTCTCGCTTTCGTTTTGCACTGTATTTGAGATAGGGTTATTCGATTGATTACATCCGGTAAAAAACAGTGCGCAGATACAAAGAATTAATAGTTTCTTTATCATAACATCTTATTTCTCCTTAAATATTATTTTGTTGTTGGGAAGCACATAATGCCCTATTGCACTATGCGCGAATACTGCGTAATATGAGAGGAAAAGCGTTGTTGCTGAATTTTGCATGTTTTTTCATACAATAAGCTCCTTTCTGTCCCTGCATATATAATACTTTGGTTACAGGGAAATGGTTACAGAAAAAATAAATATTTTTTCTGTCCTCACTATATAATGTCTGAAACGAGCAAAACGTCTATAAAAAGTTTAAAAAATTGTAAATATTTTTCTTCGAATAAATTATAATATTTACACGTATATGTTGTTAATAGTGAAAAATGTAAAATCCTGCGAGATTATCGCAGGATTTTTTAAAATTATTCAAACATATTCACTCTGCGCTCGTGGCGTCCGCCCTCGAACTCGGTGGAAAGGAAAATGTCTGCAAGACGGCAAGCCTTTTCCTCGCTTTCCACAATCTTTGCGCCGATGCAAAGGATATTGGAATTATTGTGGCGGCGGGTCATTTCAGCAGAAAATTCATCGTGCAAAAGCGCTGCTCTTGCGCCTTTTATTTTGTTGGCGGCGATGGACATACCGATACCAGTGGTACAGCAGAGAATACCGAAATCCACGTCACCTGCGGCAACCTTGTTTGCAACCCTGTGGGCGAAAACGGGATAATCGCAGGAATCCTTGGAGTAGGTGCCCTCGTCGGCAACCTCGTAGCCCTTTGCGGTAAGATGGTTTTTAAGTGTTTCTTTAAGATCGTACGCGCCGTGGTCACAGCCTATCGATATTTTCATTTGTTTTTTTCCTCTCTTTCACGTTCTGCCTGACTTGCCCGAAGGTATACGGGCTGTAATTTATCACTGCTTACCCCTTTTCCCTCGGCGTAGGCGCGGTAACCCGCGTAAGCTACGGAAAGGGCGTTCTGGTCGGTAGCGGCAAAGGATGCGGAGAATATATGGGGCGTATCTCCCACCGTTTTCATAAATACCTTTGCACCGTCGCCGCAGACGATGACACGTTTTCCCGTGGAGACGAGCTGTGCAAGCAATTCCTCCGCGCTTATAAGCCTGTCCTCGCACAGACGCTTTCCCTGGCAGAAAAGGGCGTTGTAAAGCTGATTTCTTCGCGCGTCCATTACGGGACATATAATATCGCCGCTTCCCGCAAGGTTTTCGGCAATGGCTTCAAGGGTGGAAACTCCCACGCAGGGAATATTATTTGTAAAGGCAAGTCCCTTTACCGTGGCGACGCCGATACGTACCCCCGTAAAGGAGCCGGGGCCCGCGCAGACGGCAATAAGTCCCACATCGTTAATGGTCGTTTCCATGGCGGAAAGGGCTTTTTCAACCATGGGCATAAGGTTTTCGCTGTGGGTAAGACGGTTTTTTACGGTAATAAGGGAGTATTTGTCGGGCACTCCGTTTTCAAAGGTCACAGCCGCCGCGGAAGCGGTCAGCGCAGTGGTGTCGATGGCGAGAACTAACATACAGTAAACCTCCTGGTGGTCTCTCCCGTTTTCTCAATGGTCACCTTTACAGCGTCCTCGGGCACGGCAAAGGGGATATTTTCGCTCCATTCCGCAAGGATAATTCCGTTTCTTTCCTCGTAATCGTAAAATCCGGTGGAAACAAGGTCGTCCTCGTCCTTTATGCGGTACATATCGAAATGGAATATGCTTATTTTTTCTCCCACGTATTCGTTTACGATGGCGAAGGTAGGTGAGTGGACCAATTCAAGACATTCGGGCGCAAGATATTTAACGAGCCCTCTTGAAAAAGCGGTCTTTCCCGCGCCGAGATCGCCGTAAAAGGCTACGAAATCGCCTGCCTTCAGGCTCTTTGCGATCTTTTCGGCAATCTCCTCCGTCTCCGCAGGGGAATTGGATATATATTCTTTCATTCGTTTTTCCTCGGTAAAAATACTGTAGATCAATTATATCAAATCTGTCAACGGTAGTCAAGACGAAAAACGAGAAACGAGTAAACCACCCCAAGAAACGATGAACGAGGAACGAGTAACGGAAAATCGGATAAAGCGGAAGGCGGCGGAGGCGAGCCGTCCGCCCTACGATACACCTACGGCTATGCACAAACCGTAGGGGACGACGTCCGATTTGGGGTCCCTACAAATGCCGACAGGCATTTGCGGGGTAAATCCTCATCGTCCCGTTATAAAAACAAAATCCGCCTTGCGGATTTTTACAGACGTTTCTCATTCATCATTTCTCATTTCTCATTTAAAAAATCCTCCGATAAAATCGGAGGATTTTTGTATACTATCTTAGTCTTCAACTATGGAGAGTGCGTCCTTGCGGGAGAAATTGAGTCTGCCCTTTTCGTCGATGCCGAGGGACATAACCTTGATCTCATCGCCTACGGAGACAACGTCCTCTACCTTCGCAACGCGCTTCTTATCGAGCTTGCTGATGTGAACCATACCTTCCTTGCCGGGAGCGATCTCTACGAATGCGCCTACGTTGGAAAGAATACGGGTTACCTTACCGATAAACAGATCACCGGGTTCGGGATCGTTAACGATAGCGTTGATGATATTGAGAGCCTTGTAGCCGTTTTCCTTGTCAACAGCCGCGATAAATACGCTGCCGTCGTCCTCGATATCGATCTTTGCGCCGGTATCTGCGCAGATCTTCTGGATAACCTTACCGCCGGTACCGATAACCTCACGGATCTTGTCTACGGGGATCTTGAGAGAGATCATCTTGGGAGCGTACTTGGAAACGTCTTCTCTGGGAGCGGCGATGCAGGGGAGGATAACCTCGTCAAGTATCTGGAAGCGTCCCTTGCGGGTAACCTCGAATGCGTTCTTTATGATTTCGGGGGTAAGACCGTCTATCTTAAGGTCCATCTGAATGGAGGTGATACCCTTCTTGGTACCTGCAACCTTAAAGTCCATATCGCCGAAGAAGTCCTCGAGACCCTGAATATCGATCATGGTCATCCACTTGTCTTCGTCGGTAATAAGACCGCAGGAAATACCTGCAACGGGAGCGGTAATGGGAACGCCCGCGTCCATAAGAGCGAGGGTGGAGCCGCATACGGAAGCCTGGCTGGTAGAACCGTTGGAGGAAATTACCTCGGAAACCAGACGGATAGCGTAGGGGAACTCTTCCTTGGAGGGAAGAACGGGCTCAAGAGAACGCTCTGCAAGTGCGCCGTGGCCGATCTCGCGGCGTCCGGGGCTTCTTGCAGCCTTTGCCTCGCCTACGGAGTAGCCGGGCATATTGTAGTGGTGCATATAGCGCTTTTCTTCTTCGTTATCTATACCGTCAAGAAGCTGTGCTTCTCTTACGGGAGCGAGAGTTGCGGTGGTGATAACCTGAGTCTGACCTCTGGTGAACATACCCGAACCGTGGGTTCTGGGAAGAATGCCGACTTCTGCGGCGAGAGGACGGATCTCGTCCATTCTTCTGCCGTCAACACGCTTCTGCTCTTCAAGCAGCCAGCGGCGTACGATCTTCTTCTGAAGCTTGTACAGGCACTCGTTGATCATAGCGGTCTGCTCTGCATATTCTTCGCCGAGAGTTTCGAAAACCTTTTCGTAAATGGGCTTGAGAGCCGCATCGCGAACGCGCTTATCGTCGGTATAAAGAGCCTTTTCAACGTCTGCGCCGACCATTTCCTCGATCTTGTCGAAGAGATCGTGGTCAACCTCGCAGGAGGGATACTCAAACTTGGGCTTGCCTACTGCTTCGCGGATGGACTGAATAAACTCGATAAGGGGCTTGATAGCCTCGTGTGCCTTGAGGATAGCCTCAAGCATAGTGTCGTCGTCAACTTCCTTTGCACCTGCTTCGATCATAACGACCTTTTCCTTGGTGCCTGCAACGGTAAGCTCAAGCTCGCTTCTGCCGCGCTGCTCTTCGTTGGGGTTGATAACTATTCTGCCGTCAACAAGACCTACGAATACGCCTGCGATAGGACCGTTCCAGGGAATATCGGAAATGGTAAGTGCGATGGAAGCACCGATCATAGCGGCGATCTCGGGAGAGTTGTCGGGGTCAACGGACATAACGGTAAGGGACAGAACTACGTCGTTACGCAGATCCTTGGGGAAGAGGGGACGGATAGGTCTGTCGATCACGCGGGAGGTAAGGATAGCTTTTTCGCTGGGTCTGCCTTCTCTCTTGAGGAAGGAGCCGGGGATCTTACCTACGGAATAAAGTCTTTCCTCGAAATCCACGGAGAGGGGGAGGAAGTCTATGCCGTCTCTGGGAGCGGCGGATGCGGTTGCATTACAGAGAATAACGGTCTCGCCGTAGCGAACAAGGCAAGAGCCGGATGCAAGCTGAGCCATTTTGCCGGTTTCGACTATAAGCTCTCTGCCTGCGAGGGTTGTTTTGAACGTTCTGTAGTTAGGAAACATGTTAAACTTTCACCTTTCTGTATATATTTTTCTCAAGGTCGTAGTTTAACACTTAAAGACGTATCGAACCCTTTTTTCGGTACGTTTTTAACTGCTAAACCATAACCTTGTTCTTGACGGAATTAAAGGCGGGAGTGTTTGTATCTCCCGCCTTTTCGCTTTTGCTTGGATAAATACCCAATGCACACTTATGGCGGTGTGCTTTTCCGGGGTCCCCAAAAATCCTTCGGATTTTAGGGGTGTCTTACTTACGAAGACCGAGACGTGCAACGATGGAACGATAACGCTCGATATCCTTCTTCTGCAGATAGTTAAGGTACTTTCTTCTCTTACCTACCATGATAAGCATACCTCTGCGGGAGTGGTTGTCCTTGGGGTTTGCCTTAAGATGAGCGGTAAGCTCGCTGATTCTCTGAGTGAGAACTGCGATCTGAACCTCGGGAGAACCGGTATCACCTTCGTGAACTGCGTACTCCTTGATGATCTGCTGCTTGAGATCCTTGTTGATCATTGGTGTTTCACCTCCGTATTTATTTACCGTACGGGTAAGACTGAGTGAAAGGTGTGTGAAACCGACGGCAAAAATACCGTCCCGTGCCCTTAAACCGAGCCTCCCCAATTTGGTATCCAAAGGATTGTACCACAGAAATTTCAATTTGTAAATAGTTTTTTTAAGTTTTTTTATTTTTTCTTCTTTTGCTTGATTTATTACGCGTTTAATGGTACAATTAAAAAAGCAAAAAAACTACGGAGGATACCCTTTTTATGAAAAAACACGGGCAAGCCTTATTGTATGCGGTCTTTGCGCTTACCGCCGTCCTCCTTTCGGTGGCTGCGGTCTGGGCTGCAAAAAACGGATATATTCCCTTCATCTCCGTGCTCACTCCCGAAAGGGACGAGTTCGCTTACGAGACGGACGATAAAATACTTCAGGATCTTCTTGATGAGGGTGACGTTTCCGCCACTCAGCAAAACGAATACGATAAATATATTTCCTCTCTCCCCGCTTTTGAGGGCGTTTTGGCAGATACCTACGTCAGCGGCGAGACGGTTATATGCATAGACACGGAATATACGGATTTTACCGAAAACGGCAACAAAAAAATGCCTGCTCCCACTGCGGAATACGCCATTCCCGCAGGCTATTCCTGCACCGGCGCAGCCGACGGAGTATTGCTTCTTAACCGCGGGGGCAAGTACGGATATTTTCTTGAAACGGGCTATTGGCTCACCTCGCCCGTATACACCGAGGCGTACGCCTTTTCCGGCGGCGTTGCTGTAGTCAAAACGGACGGAAGATACGGCGTCGTTGATTCCGAGGGGAACCTCATAATCCCCGCCGTTTTTGACGGTATAAGCGATATGGACGGCAGCGGACTTACCGCATACAAGCGCGGTAACGGATATATCCGTATAGTTTTTGCGAAAAAATAAATAATATAGTTGATGGGAGTCGGAAAGACTCCCTTTTTCGTCCTTAAATTACGTAAAAGTACTATTGAAATATGAATTTTTATATGATATAATAATGTAGATTATGTAAAAGCACCGTTCGGGGAGGTTTAAAGCAGATGTCACAGGCTGAGTATTTCTTCCATCAGGGCACGAATATAAGAGCATACGAATATATGGGCGCCCACCGTCTGCAGGACGGAAGCGTCCAATTCCGCGTTTGGGCACCGAAGGCACGGGAGATTTTCCTTTGCGGTGATTTCAACGGCTGGAAAAAGGATACTCCCTTAAGCCGCGAGAATCAAAGCGGACTGTGGACGGTCACTCTTCCCGAAATGGCGGAGGGAAGCAGATATAAATATCTGGTCTGCGGCGATAACGGCGACCATCTTAAGGCGGACCCCTACGCTTTCTTTTCGGAAACGGGTATGCAGACTGCGTCCATCTTCCATACGCTTGAGGAATTTGACTGGACGGACGATGAGTTTATAAAATCACGGCAAATTTTTGCTTCTTGCCGCGAAAATGATGAAATGCCCTCCGCTCCCGTAAATATTTACGAGGTGCATCTGGGCTCTTGGATGAAAAACGAGGACGGAAGTTATCTTTCATACCGTGAATCGGCAGACAGGATTGCGGAGTACGCCTCCGATATGGGCTACACTCACGTTGAGCTGATGCCTATAACCGAGCATCCCTTCGACGGATCCTGGGGGTATCAGGTCTGCGGATATTATTCGCCCACCTCACGCTTCGGAAGCCCCGAGGATTTTATGTACTTCGTAAACAGGCTTCATTCCGCGGGAATAGGAGTTATACTTGATTGGGTTCCCGCCCATTTTCCCAAGGACGAGCACGGTCTGTACGAATTTGACGGCGGACCGCTGTACGAATATTCGGATCCCACCCGTATGGAAAACCGCGGCTGGGGCACCAGATGCTTTGACGTGGGCAGAAACGAGGTGCGGAGCTTCCTCATCTCAAACGCCTGCTTCTGGCTTGAGAAATATCATATCGACGGCTTGCGTATAGACGCGGTTGCGTCGATGCTGTATCTGGATTACGACCGCAACGCAGGGGAATGGCACCCCAATATTCACGGCGGCAACCAAAATCTTGAGGCGATCTCCTTCTTCCAACACCTTAATAAGGTGGTGTACGATAACTACCCCGACAGAATGATGATCGCCGAGGAATCCACCGCCTTTCCCGACGTTACCAAGCGCCACGGCCTTGGGTTTACCTTCAAATGGAATATGGGCTGGATGAACGATACTCTTTCATATCTCCCCATAGACCCTTATTTCAGAAGCGGAAGCCACGGCAAGCTGACCTTTGCGATGATGTATAACCACGCGGAAAATTACGTTCTGCCTCTCTCGCACGACGAGGTTGTGCACTGCAAGCGCTCCATTATTGGCAGATGCTCAGGCGATTATTGGCGGCAGTTTGCCACGGCAAGAACCTATTACGCATATATGATGGCGCACCCCGGCAAAAAGCTTTCATTTATGGGCAACGAGATCGCTCAGTTTGCCGAATGGGATTATAAAGGACAGATAGACTGGTTCTTGCTTGAGTTTGAAAAGCACAGACAGTTCAAGGATTATATACGCGACCTTAACAGGACTTATCTCGAAAACCCCGCTCTGTGGGATCTTGACAGAGATTGGTCGGGCTTTAAGTGGACGGATGCGGACGCGAGAGACGAAAACCTTTATATTTTCTCCCGCCTTTCCAAATTCGGCGAGCGCGTTTACGCGATAATCAATTTTTCGGCAACTCCTCACGAAAACCGCACCTTCTCCGTGGAATCGGGCGGATATTATTCTGTACTGCTCAATTCCGATTCCGAATGCTACGGAGGTAGCGGATATTTGAAAAAGAAGACCCTCCGCGCCGTCAAGGACGGATACGGCGGGTATAAAATAACAGTATCAGTTCCGCCGCTTGGCGCACTTTATATTAAAAAAAGGAGTGGGCAAAAGAAATGACAACAAGAAAAGAATG
>JAGAKP010000076.1 GCA_017625615.1 Clostridia bacterium | reverse complement strand
GTATCATCAAATTCAAAGCCGCTAAAATAGGAAGTAGAACCTTGATAATTGATGTTTTTGCTTGTAAGAAAATCTACAGTAATATCACCTGTTGATTTCCCTTCTTTAGCATAAAGGGAAGGTTCAATAAGAAAGCCTTGACCAATGTTGTAGGCTTCAACAGAGATTGCGCCGTTTTGTTCTCTGAGTTCTTCGAGTGTCATTAAGGTGTTTTCGGTTGCAAATGCCGTCAGCGGTATCATCGTAAATACCATAACAGCGGCAAGTAGCATACTAAGAATTCTCTTGTTCATTTCAAAAATCTCCTTTTTATTTTGTATTGTCACTTAGCGAGGCTTTTTCATCCTCCTGTTTTGCTCTGCGCCGTTCCAACTTTTGATGTGCTGAAATGGCTTGCTTTTTGGATTTGGTTGCCGACTTTTTGCGCTTTGCCGATTTTGGGGCAATCGGTCTCGGCTCTTTCAGTCCTGCCGCCTCCAAAGCTCTTGGCCAAGGTCCTAAGAAGGCTTTGATTCGTGACCGAGTCGGTTCATCAAAATCATCCTTACGTGGAAGTCTTCCGAGTTCCTTGTGCTTCTCTCTTAAAAGTTCTTCCGCCCAGGACTTTTTCTCATCGTTTGTCACGTAATTAACCTCCTTTACAAAATAAAAAATACCCTTTCAACCAAACAGGTCAAAAGAGTACAACAGATTTAAACACAAGCATAGCGAAAAATGGCTTTGGAATTTGAAAAACAAAAAAGAATGCAAACCCAAAGCCGCACTATGCGGCGATAAATCGGTTGCACTCTTCTCACCAAAGTTGTGTTGAACCTAAAAAGACACGGCAGGTTTCCTGACTTATGATGCAGCAATGTATATGCCCGGAAACTATCCTTCTCAAAGTGCAAGCATTGCTACCAAACACTTCAATGGATTTAGTGTTTCCATTCAGTCAAATACAGTAATGGCGGTTGTTCCGGATTCGAACCGGATTCCCTTTTTCATCTACTCAGCTAACAACTTTTCAAACCGTATCTTCTTATATCGATATTTTATTTTAATAATTATATCACAGATAGGAAGATTTTTCAATATGTAAATTTCAACATTTTTTGAACAAAAATCATTCCACCCGATACTTCATACAAGGTCTGCCGCCTGTTTCGTAGTTGATCTCGCTGACAACTCTGCCAGACTGGGCAAGATAATTCATATATCTTCTAACCGTTACGCCTGTTAGATTTACCTTCTCGGCAATCTCGTCCCCGGTAAACCACGTGTTTTTATTGGCTTTCAGATACTCCATAATAAGATCGAGCGTCTTTTCCTGAATACCTTTCGGGAAAAGGTCGTCGCTCTTTTTACGTGAATTGTCGATAATATGGTCAATGCTTTTCTGACTCAGCGTATCAATATCTTTAAGCGCATTGTTTTGGGCAATATATTTTTCAAGTGCCATTTGGAAACGGTCAAAGGTAAAGGGCTTTACCAGATAATCCACGATGCCAAGGTGCAGTGCTTCCTCTAAAGACTCACGTTCGTTTGCCGCCGTTACCATAATGGCATCTACGGCAATTTGCTTGTTGCGGATTTGTCTGAGTGTTTCAAAGCCGTCCATTTTTGGCATAAACACATCCAAAATCAAGAGATCTACCGTGTTATTTTCAAGGAATTCGAGAGCGCTCAAACCGTCACTACAATTGCCGACGATTTCAAAATTTTTGTTTCGTTTTATATATTGTCCGTTTATCATGGCGACCATTGGGTCGTCTTCTACAATCAAAACCTTATACATTGACCTTCTCCTTTACAAAACTTACCGAGAAAGAACTTCCCACGCCTTCCTGAGACTCTACCGTGATTTTACCGCCGAAATTTTCAACCATTGCTTTTACTTGATATAGTCCCGTGCCTCTGCCTTCGCCTTTGGTAGAAAATCCGTTTTCAAAGATAAGTTCCAAATCGCTCGACTTGATACCGCTGCCCGTATCGTCAACGGTAATCAACACGGCACCGGGTTTGGAGTAAATTCCAAACATCAGCTCTTTATGGTCTTTGTAGTCAGAACCTTCATTCATCGCATCGAAGGCATTATCAAGCAGGTTGCCAATAACGGTTATCAGCATTTCGGAGGGCAGATTCATATCCGCCGCAGAATAATAGCAACCCTCACGCAGCACAAAATTTATGTTGAGTTCCGATGCTCTCGCAATCTTTCCGATAAGAAGCGCCGCAACAGCAGGCTCGCTGACAGCGTTCATTACCTTGCTGATGTTTTCACGTTGAACCATCGTGATGTTTTGAATATAGGAACTTGCATCATCGTACATTCCCATCTGAATCAAACCGAGAATTACGTGTAATTTGTTGGTAAAATCGTGGTTGTTTGCTCTCATAGAGTCCACAAGATACCGTGTTCCGGATAGTTCTTCCATTAGTTTCGTATATTCGGCACGATTATGGAGAATAGCGATTGCACCTACAGTCACTCCATCTTCCTTAATCGGTACACGGTCAAGAATGATGTCTGCCTTTGCAAGATTGATATTGCGCTCTTTTTCTCCGTTTTTTATATGTCTAGAAAGGATATCATCGCCGATTACATCCACACTTTTTCCAACGGGGTTATTCCAAGGATTGTCACACAACATACGGATTGCGGATTCATTGGCAAACTGTATGACGCCGTTTGTATCAAAAGCGATGATACCTTCCGTCAAGGTTTCAAGGATATTGTCACGCATTTTATACATCGCCGTGAATACATCAGGTTCGTATCCCATAAGGCTCTTTTTAACTTTTCCTGAAAGTTCTCCCGCAATGATTAGCTCAATTAAAATTGCAACAACGGTAATAAGGAGAAAGATGAATAGCATCTGCACCGTTTCGGCTTTTATATTCTTCGTCAGCATAATCGCCATTACAACACCGACATATTCTCCGTCCTCGTCATATACGGCAGCATAAGCACGGCGCTGACTACCCGAAGGGCCGGTTTCGTCTACCGCATAGTAGCCGTCCGTGTTGCTTTTGAAGTCGGGCATATTACCGTCATATCTTGTTCCGATCAAAGTGTGGTTGGAGTGATACATACGAACGCCGTCTTTGTTTACAACGGAGATAACGTCAATATCGTCAAGAGTATCCTTCAAGGTATCAAGATATTCAACGATAACAGTTTCTTCTTCGATGCTCTTACCCGTCATCATTGGAGAATTAGCAATCGCTTCGGCTACGTTTTGCAGATTTTGGTCACGCTTCTCCGTTTCAAAATGAATATTGATAAGCGTTCCCGCAACACCTAAAATCAGTGCCAATGAAATAATCAAAATGAGCTGTGTGCGAAAGAACAATTTTTGAATACCGCTGATCGATATTCTTGGTTTACCAGCCGTTTCTTTTACTGCTTTCATACCTTTTCCATCCCTGATATAAATCCCTGAGTTTGAATCATTTTATCACACTTTAATGAATTTTTCAATTTCCGAACCTTTCAAAAGGACTTTTGAAAGTAAAAAAAGTGAGTGAAAACGACTGTTTATGTATCTATTTTTCAAAAAATTGTCTTTTGTAGGCGGCGGTGCTATTCTATCTGCGAAGTCCAAACAACGCAAAGGAGAAGGATTATGGGATCAATTTTAGAGACAGTTATGCTTGTGTGCTTCGGCTTTTCTTGGCCGCTAAACGTTATTAAAGCATATAGAGCAAAAACCGCAAAAGGAACGAGCCTGCCGTTTATTTTGCTTATTATCACCGGTTACATAGCAGGAATTTCCGCAAAGCTTATTTCGGGGCAGATCAATTATGTGCTGATTGCTTACATTTTGAACTTGGCAATCGTGTCCTTAAATGTAATCGTATATTTCCGCAACGTTTCCCTTGATAAAAAGCGTTTGCAAGAAACGGAGGCATAACAATGAGAGAAGCAGAAATTAAAAGCTACGAAAAACTTAACGAACTTGCCGAACAAGGCGGTATTGTCATCTTCGGTAGCGGTGCTGACAAGGATATTCCCACAGGTGAAGTCCGTCAGGCTTTTGCTGTAGAATCAAAGATTTATAACCGTAGTTTTGAAAACCTTTCCGTCACCGACGCCGTAAGTATATATAAAAAAGTTATTGCCCCTCTTGCACCCGAAACTGTAATGATACATATCGGTGAGGCAGATCTTGGTATATTCGCAGAGAAACCTACCGAGTTTGATAATAAGTATCTTGAACTGATTAAGGTTATTAAGGCTCAAAATAAAAAATGCAGCATTGCAGTCGTATCCTTGAAGAATTACGACAGCGATCCTAAAATTGCCGAGATGAATAAGCACCTGAAATACGTTGCCGACTCCGAAAAATGTGAGTATGGCGATATTTCCGCAAAGAAGGTTTGGAATCCAAAGGCATCTATGGATGCTGCATCTTTCGTGTATTCCATCGGTTTTGTTCATCCACTCAAAAATAAGCGTCCTTTATATGACCTTGTAAAAATGTTGTTTTGCTACGAAGCATAAAAATACGGCGGCAGGGAGATTTGTTTCTCTCTGTCGCCGTTTTCATTTATTTATAGATTATATCGTGATTAACAATCTCTGTGGCTCTGCTACGTATGTTATTCATCTGAGCAACCCTATCCTTAATAAAAATCGTAGAGTCTTTATACCCTAACGCCGTTATCTTAAAATAAGAAAAGACAGTATAGCATTATGCCATACTGTCATCTTCTTAGCACTCGTCAATCGGCTTATTTCATAGGATGTTCAAAACATCCTTATGACAACCCGCCTTCGACCTGTCGATTTTTTATCCATTGCGAAAGCAATGGTATATCATCACGCGGCACGCGTGTATCTCATCACCGAAGGTGTATATCATCAGCCGTAGGCTGTATTGTGCTTTCGCAATGATGATATACAATTCCTGCGGAATTGATGATATGCAAGACTACGTCTTGATGATATACACAGCTTCGCCGTGATTTATGCGTGAGTTCGAAGTCATACGCAAAACTGTCGAAAATATCTTTTTTATAGTCCTTACACAAAAAGATCCTCGTTCATTTGGAACGAGGATTTTTTCTGTCCTCAGGAGCATTATACGTTTTTTCTCACCGCCGTTTTTTTACAAATTCCGACTTTTATATAGACAATACTGCTTTTATTTGGTATACTGTAATTACTAATACAAAAAGGGTGTCATTATGAAAGAGTTTTTCGGCTTCGGCGGGTTTACAAGGACCCCCGAGGGATATTTTTCATGGCAGCATATAACCTTCGTTTCTCTGCTTATGCTGGTAATGATAGTGTCTGCAATTTTACTCGGCGTCAAATACAGAAAAAAAGACGAAAAGTGCAAAAACAAGGTTCTCATCATCTCGGCAATACTCATAGATTCTCTTGAATTATTCAAAATAATTATTTTTTGCATCCGCGGTAACGATCCATGGGCGTGGATATACGAGCTTCCCTTGTTCTTGTGCAGTATTCAGCTTATCGCCATTCCCCTTGCCGCATTTTCAAAGGGCAGAGTAAGAAACGCGGCGCTGGATTTCGTGTTTATATTCGGCATTCTCGGTGCTGTTATGGGTACTTATTGCGCCGGTCAGAACTATGCATGCTATCCCGTTTTATCTTTTGATAACGTGATTTCCGGCGTGACCCATTCCATCTCCGGCTTTTCCTCACTTTACATAGTCGTTTCCGGTATGCAGAGTATGAAAAAGCGGAATATTCCCATTACCTTTGCCATTCTTTGCTCCTTCTGCCTTGCGGCGTTTACGGCAAACTGCATTATAGATTATAACTATATGTTTCTCGTCCGCGGCGACGGCACACCTTACGATATCGTCTATAACCTCGTCGGCGGAAATCCCGTTTTGTATCCGCTGTCCGTAGTGGCGCTGTTCCTGCTTTATATAGCCGCATTTTACGGCGTGTATTACCTTATAACCGGAAAAAGAAAAGCATAAAAGACCAAATAAAAACTCCCGATAAACTCGGGAGTTTTTTGCGTATACTTTATTCTACCGTGATTTCTGCCGTGCATATTCCGGAATTGCCGAATCCCGAATTGTATATGTAGGTAAAGGTTACGGTTCCGGTAAAATCCTTTTCGGGATAGAATACGAAGGATCCGTCGTTACCTACGGAAACGGTACCGCTTTCCGGCATAGAAACTATATCGAAGGTGTAGCCGGAGGGCACGTCTGCCATGGTTTTGCCCTGTATAGCGGTGTTCTTCGCGCCCTTTACGGATACCTTTTCAATAGCATCGGGGTTGGCGGGAAGTGTGCCCTTTATAAACTGATAGGTGTAATCGTATATTTGTCTTGCGGGACCGCTCGCGGTTGCTGCGTCGTAATAGCAGTATATTTCTTGATAATACATGTGTACGCAGTTTTCCATATAACCGTACTTTGCTCCGCCTGCAAGATATTCCAGATATCTTCTGTAAAGCTTTGCGTTATTGAAGGTAGCACTTGCTATTTCAATTTCGATGCCCATTCCGTAATATTTTGCCATTTTTGCGGCGTATTCGAGTCTGCTGTCGGGCACTTCGAGGTTGAATACGTAGCCGGGCTGCATACAAGCAACGTCAAAGCCGTGGTCCTGCCAAGCGTCAACACCGGAAGCCGCAAACCAGGGGATCCAGAAGAAATCAAGTCCCTTTGCGTGTACCATCTCACTTACCTTTTTAATGAGAGTAGGCTCGAATTCGTTGTGATATACGCCCTCGTCGAACCAATAATATGCGATAAGATCAATGTTTTTGAAGTCATACTCGTTGTACTTCTCTTCAAAACGCTTCATCTGATCTTCAACTGCTTTTATCTTGTCTTCAAGAGTAAGCTCTTGCTTTGGCATATACAGTGCTACGGTAAGACCGTATTTGAAGTCATCGTCAAGCTTTAAGGCGTCCTTCACCTTGCCTGCCGTTTCTTCAAGAGCAAGTATGTTTTTGCCCTCGGTGAACAGATCATTTATTATCCATTCAATATCGCTTTCCTCGTATCCCGCGGAATTAGCGTTTCCGGAGGGGAATCCGCCGCTGTTGAGGAAGAGGAAGCTGTCGAACATAGTATCCTTTATATTATCCTCGGTATCTACGTACGCCAGATAGGGAAGAAGCTTTTCTTCGTCAAAGCCCTTAAGCTTGGGACCGTGGTACAGCAGACAAAGATCCTTTGCACCGTTAAGCAATTGCTCATTAGGCTCCTTGTAGCCGATGGCGCTTTCATCGCGGGTCTTGAGACCGCTGCTTGCGAGAACGGATGCACCGCCAACCGCCGTGGTACCGAAGGCTTCAAGCTCGCCGATACCTACCCAACCGCAGGAGAGCAGATGGAAGCAGATATACCTTGCCTGAACCGCCTTGCTCATATCAAGAGTAGCGGTAACGAGGCAGTTATCGTTTTGAGGCTCAACCTTTGCAACGCCTGCGTTGTACCAGGTGGAAGCATCGTCGGAAAGGAATACCGTTACCTTATAGGGCGCCTGAACACCCCAGGGAATACGGTGTGTAAACTGTGCGGTAAAGGATTTTACCGCCGCAACGTCGCCAAGATCGTAGTATATTTCAATTACAGCGGACGCGCTCTGGTACTTGAAGAACTGACCGTTGTGAATATCGTTTCCGGTAGCCTTCTTGCCGTCTGTGAGCACGGGAGTGTCAGCCTTGGATATGTTGTCGGATTTACTTGCACAATGGTCGGGAATGAATATCTGCTGAATATTTCCCTTTATGAGGTTTACCGTCTCGTAGGAAACGCTTGCAAACTTCTTTACCTCGGTATCGAATACTAACGGTGCGAAAAAGGATTTTGCCGGCTCGGTAACTCCCGTGTATGCGTAAACCGCCGCTTCCTCAACTATAAACATTTTGGATTCGGTGGCTTCAAGTGTAAATCTCACGTATCTGCCGCTGGCGCACTTTGCAAGGTTGAGAGGGAAGTGGTATACGCTCTGTCCCGAATATACGCCGTAAACTCTGCCGATTTCGGTAAAATTCTCGTTATCGTCACTTACCGCATATGTTACTGCAACGGGCATATAACGTCCCGTACGGTTGTTGGCGTAGCAGGTAAGTCTGAACTCGCTGAGATCATCTCTGCTTTCTCCGAGGTCAACGGTTACGGTGACCCCGTCGTTACCTGCAAAGCCTACCCAGTTGCCCTGCTCGTAAAGACCGGTTATACCACCGTCGGTAAGGTATTTGCCTTTATCGGGAAAATCGCTCAACGCTTCTGCGGATACGGTGTAATCACAGCCCATACTTACAAGCTGTCTTGCTATTTCTCTGTCGGGTGCGTTTCCGCCCTCAAATTTTACTGTACCGAGCTTGTCGTAGGCAGCCTTCACCGCCTCGCGGAACATTTCGTCTGCGCTCAGCTTCTTCTCTTCGTTGGATATTACGGATATTTCATCAAGGAATATCCAGCTGTTCATCTTTGTGATCTCAAGTCTTACGAATCTTGCGGTAAGATAGTATTCGGAGGTAAAAACCGCCTCAAGACGGTCGCCGTCCACGTATTCGGGAATGGTCATTTTTCCCGCTTCGGTAAACTTTTTGCCGTCCTTGGATACCTTTACGGTAACCTCTGCGGGAGGTGCGATTCCCGCGTTGGTGGTGGAAAGATAACCCATCTTGACCTCGTATATCTTTTTGTATGTCTCGCCGAGGTCCAGCGTTATCGTAAAGGGACCGCCGAGATAGCCTACGTAGTTTACGTTGTTATAGTCGGCGTCACCCTTGGGTGCAAGAATTCCGTCGGTAAGCTCGATACCGTAGCTGTCGGGATATTTTTCACCCGCTTCTACGGACGAAACGTAGGATACGCCTGTGCTTACAGCGGTGGAAAACTCGGGGCTTTCAACAGGCTCGCCCTTGCTTTCTTCTTCCTTGCTCACTTCTTCGGATATTTCTGCGCTTGTATCGGAATTATCGTTGCCTTCATTTACACAACCCGCAAAAGCAGGCAGAAGCATAACAGCGATCATAATAAACGCCAATACGCGCAAAGCGTTAGCTTTCATATTATTTTCCTCCGTTTTTTGAGTTTTTCACAGTATACCATATTTACCGCCGCTTTTCAACCTTAAAGCAAAAATTAAGTTGATTTCCGGGCGTGCTTTATTTTTCTTGACAACATCGCAATAATTTGGTAAAATTACATTGACGGTACACCGCTTTGCCGTTTTGCTTTGAGGTAAGGACAGATGAAAAAACAAGTCACCGTACATACTGCAGGCTGGATATATGCTTTTATACACTTCAGCGTGGATGCTGCTTGCTTTTATTTTTTATTTTCCCGTCTTAATGCGAGTCCGGCTTGGTGGGCTTTGGCTGTGCTGTACGACGCCGTGGCGTTCGTGCCGCAGAGCTTTTTCGGCTTGCTGTCAGACCGCTTTCCAAAGATCAATTTCGGCTTTACGGGGTGCGTTCTCGTTCTGGCTGCGCTCGTCCTTCCGTTCGATATCCCCGCGCTATTAATAATCAGTCTCGGAAACGCACTTGCACATATCGGCGGCGCACAGCACACGTTGTGCGGTGCGGAAGGTAAGATCGCGCCTTGCGGAATATATGTTTCGGGCGGCTCTTTCGGCGTTATTGCGGGACAGCTTCTGGCTGTATCCGGCTTCGGAGGCGTGCTTGTTCCTCTTGCTTTTATGGCGATATCTGCAGGACTTACGGTAGCCGTGGCGAAAATACACCTCATTGAAGATTATTCCTCCGAGGGATTTGATATCGCCTCGCGGCTTCCACTTGCCGTTATTCTGTTACTCACCTTTGTTGCTGTTGCTGTCCGTTCCTACGTTGGCTACGCCGTTCCGTCTGAATGGAACAGCGGCACTGCTCAAAAAGTACTTTTGTATTGCGCTATGGGCGCGGGAAAGCTTTTGGGTGGTATTTTATGCGATAAGATAGGGTATAGGAAAACCACGTTTATCAGTCTTGTCGTAGCTTTGCCGTTTTTGCTTTTTGGCAATACGTTTATGGTTCTGTCCCTCATCGGTATAGGCTTGTTCAGCATGACCATGCCGGTTACAGTTGGAATACTTGTTTCAAAATTCCCTTTCAATCCTTGCTTTGCCTTTGGGTTTACCACCGTTGCGCTGTTCGTCGGAACTTTTCCCGCATTTTTCGTACGTCCCGAGGGACTGTTGGCACATCAGATAACGGTATTTGTGCTGTCGGTAGTTGCGGCAGTATGTATAAATATGTCATTAAAGAAAGGAAAGTAAGTTATGAAGCCTATGTTGTTTGATCTCGTCTCGCCGCCTGTTGTTCCCGATTCGGTGTTAGGCGAGCTTGTGTTTTCCCATACCGGACTTTTTATATTGATATTGGCTGCGGTATTTTTGCTATCTTGCGTTACGGTTATTTCGATAGTCGTAGTTTTATTTTGCAAAAAGAAAAATAAAGCAAATACTGAAAACGCTTCAACAAGCAACCGAGTAAATGAGAAGAACAAGAAGGAAGACATTGCCGACTGATGGGAAAAGTTATTCTTTCGCTTTTTGCCGCGCTGGTGCTTACTTGTATCACGGAGGCGCTTCCGCATTTGTTTTTTAAAGAAAGAACCAAGTGGCTCGTTTCAGGGCTTTTATGTAATATCGTTACAAATCCGTTACTCAACGTTATCGCGCTGTTTCTTTACGCATTCGTTGATAACGTTTGGCAGGTGTACGCAATAATCCTGTTGCTCGAAACGGCAGTTTTGTTTACGGAAGCGTGCCTGTACAAACTTATGCTGGATAAACCCTATAAAACCTGTTTAACAGTGTCTGCTCTGTGCAACGGTATTTCGTGCTTTATTGGAGTAATATTAAATTTAATACAATAAAACGGCAGTCTTAATAAACTGCCGTTTTACTTTATCAATTTCTTTATCCCAACAGCACGTCGGTTATAAGCATAACACAAAATCCCACGAGCAGTGCGTAGGTCGCTCCACGCTGGTGTCCGTGTGCGTGGGTTTCGGGTATCATTTCATCGCTTATAACGTACAGCATGGTGCCGCCCGCAAAAGCAAGTGCAAAGGGAAGTATGGCAGAAGCGATGCTTACGGCAAAATATCCTATCAGTGTGCCCACCACC
>JAGAKP010000075.1 GCA_017625615.1 Clostridia bacterium | reverse complement strand
TCCTCAAAACGAGGTATTGAGAAAGTTAAGTAAACTCATTGAAGAAAAATATTATTGATTCTGTCAAGACAGGAAATTTGCTATGATGAAATCCAACGGAATTATTATCCACGATACGGATATTGGCGAATATTGGAAAAGCCTTTTTCTTGAAAGCGGGCTTGATACTCTCGGGATCCACCCGGCGGGCGGCGTGGATGCACATTTGTCCTTGGATGATTTTTTAAAAAGTTTAGAAAAGCCCGAGGTGCAGCGTTTTATTTATGATTTAAAAGGCAAAGGCTTCAATATTCAGCTTGAGTGCCACGCCCTTTCTTGGCTTTTACCCCGCGACCTTTACCAAAAACACCCTCATTGGTTCAGAGAAAATGAAAACGGTGAGCGTACCGCGGACTTTAATATGTGCCCTTCCTGCGTCGAAGCCCTGAAGTATCTTGAAGAGCGAGCGTCTTTCCTTGCTTCGCTCATACCGTGGAACGGCGAAAACTACCATCTTTGGATAGACGACGTTGCCGCTGCGCCGTGTATGTGCGAAAGGTGTCATCATCTTTCTTCGTCCGACCAAGCGATGATAATGTATAATTCAATTTTGAAGGGCTTGAAGATGTATAATGCAAACGCCCGTCTTGCCTATCTTGCATACCACGGTACTATGGAACCCCCGACGATCACTCCGGAAAAGGGTATCTTCCTTGAATTTGCTCCCTTTAAGCGCAGATTTGATAAGTGCATCTTTGACCCCGAGTGTGCTGAAAATGCCGCAGAACTCAAGTATTTGGACGAGTTGCTTTCATTTTTTGGCAAAGAAAGCTCAAAGGTCCTTGAATATTGGATGGATAACTCCCTCTTTTCGGGCTGGAAAAAGCCGTACGTAAAACTACCATTTAACCGAGAAATCTTGCAAAAAGACGTTTCCTTTTACCGCTCCAAAGGCTTTGAGCATATAACCTCCTTCGGCTGCTTTTTAGGCGAGGAATACGCCATGCAATACGGTATACCGCCTGTCAAGAAATATGTAGAAATGTTATCAGCGCATTAACTGTTTTTGTATAGAGTTTTATTTTAATAATAGATATCGGTGGAATATTATGAAAAAAATTAAAACAAATTATATACCGTTAGTTTTGATTGATGTTCTGTTTTGCATAGTGCATTTTGTAAATACAGCAATCAGTGGTGGCTCGAATGATTTAGGATTGATTCCGCTTGTAATAGGTGATTTGCTGTTTTGTTTGATCTATTTGATTATTCACGGTATTATTACATATTGTATTTACCGCAGCATTATATATCCTCACTTCGTTACCGGTATAGTTTTAATATCCTTAACCGTTTTACTGTTTTTGTGCTTTTTCGCTGAAAACCCATTGGTATTAGGTACGAGTATTTTTTTGTGCGGATGTTACATTATTTCTATTATAACTTCACTGATAACTATGTGTGTTTTTAAAATATATAGTAAATTCAAAAGTTCCTCTGCGAATGAACAAAAAGAACCGAAAAATAATTTTTAAAGAACAAAAGCACCGATAATATCGGTGCTTTTAATGTTATATCAATCCTTCGCTTCTCATTTTTTCGAGAGAAATATCTATGGATTTTTCAAGCTCTTCTTCCACGCTGTAATATACTGCAAGCTGCATAAGTGCGTTTACAGCCTGTTTTATCTCATCGGCAAGATGCTGTTTCGAGGGCTCACCGTGCTTGAGCGCTTTTATTCCGCTTTTTTCAAAATGATTTACCTCGCTTGCAACCTCGCCGCACTCCTCAAGCAGTCGTGTGGTTATCTGATAAGGCTCGTTTCCCTTGGGAAACCGATTTGTATATCCCTTTGCAAGTAAATATAATTTTTCCATTCTTAACTCCTTTTCTTTAATTTTCTTTCCCTTATTCCTTTTCCTACAAGCATTCCCATGGTGATCTCTGCAACAGTCCAGCCCGTTTCCAGACTGCAGGGACCCCAGCCCACGTCGTGAGGAATACCGCAATATTCCAGACGGTCAAGGTCAATACCTCTGCACCAACCGCCGTCCAAAAGCTCGTTATCGCTTACGATCTGCGTTTTTACAAAGAACTTGCATACCTGCTCCCAGGAGCGCAAAAACTTTTCTTCTCCGCTTACAAGGTACGCAAAGGCAAATCCCAAGGGAAGCCAGTTCATTGTGTACAGTAGATCGGCTACGTTATCGCCGTTTTTGGCAAGAAGCGAGCATTCACCGCCCGCATTGTTAAAGCAGACCGCCTTGTAGCCCGTATCCCATTCCGCATAACCGCCGCTTATGTGTAAACGCTTTTGCAGGTCAGTGTATACCTTATCGAGCATATCGTAATGTGCTTTTTCGCCCGTCACACCGTAAAGCACGGCAAGGGGGAATATAAGTCTGCACATTTCGCTGGTTTCGCTGTGTTCACGCACCGTATCGGGATACCGTGACATCAGAGCTTCAAGCCCTTTAATGCCTACTTCCTTCAGCTTTTCGTCATCGGTTACGGCATATCCGAGCAGTAACGCCGCACTGTAATATGCGTTGTAGTGTGCGCTTGCGTATCCCCTTTCGGCTTGTGCGAGAGTTTTTACGCTTTCTCCCGAACGCACGAATTCAAGCACGTCGGTGCGCATTTGCCGAAGTCCGTCCATACTTGAGGTATCGCATAAAAATCTCAAGGCTTTATGGGCGTTTTTTACGTATTTATCGGATACACCGAAATATGCGTACAGCAGGGAAGGAATAACTGCGCGGGCAACGTCGTCCTGATAACACACGTTCCACGCCTCCTCCGTCCACCGCATCATACCGTCAAACTCACCGCCGTGCACGGTAAGGGGACCGTAGCAAAGGGAGTACATATTATGCGCCTTTTGGGTGAGTGAATCGTCAAAGGAAAACAGAAAAGCACCCGCTGCCTCACCGGTGCAGTCCGCTCTTACGTTTGAATTGATCTTTCTGCTTCCGTCAGGCTTAACGTTGTGGCTCAACCCTTCAAGAATACCGCGCCTTCCGTCGGTAGTAACAAGATATTTTTCAAGCAGTGCCAACGCCTTGTTTATACAGACGTCCATATCTCCGCTATCATCTCCCGATATTTCGTACCCGAGAGCAGGAAAGACCGAAGGAACGTCCGCACCCAAAAAGGCGCAAATATATTCTACAAGCCTTCTCCACTTACTTTCGGGAGCAAAGCAGGCTTTACGGAAATCACACATTCTGAACGTCGCAGTAAGAATATTACCGCTTTTGAAAAGGGCGACATTATCGGTTTTGTTGTCCTCGGAAATATCGTCAAGCCTTTCGTGTGCGGGGGTATATTTTCGATAATACAAAAGGGGTACCGTATCGGGCATAAGAAAATGGGGACGTATATAGCAGTTACACCTGCTGTCAAGAAGGTCGCCTTCATAAATACCGTCCATATCCTCGGTACAGCAAACGAGACGGTGCGGTGTCATTTCCTCGGGAGATGCCGAATATACACAGCGGAAGCTGTTTACGTATTCCAAAAACACTTTCTTTCCCGCGTCGGCAAAGACTTCAAGCTGTTCTCGCAAAAAAGCGTTGATTATAAGTGGATTTTCTTTGGTTCCGCCAAGAATTGCCAAAGCATCGTATCCCTCTGCATCCGGCACGTTTTCCGTCTCGGGCGGATATATATCCGTCTCCGCCACGGCAGAAAATACCTCTGTAAGATCGCTTTTTCTGTCTGTAATAATAAGCAGCTTCATATAAGCACCGCCTTTTCAGTTTTTAAAATTATACCACGAAGATATTATCAAGTCAATAAAATTACTCTTGACATATACCCCACGGGGGTATATAATATACACAGAGGTGTAGCTATGAAAACAGAAACTTACATAATCACGGGAATGCACTGTGCCGCCTGCTCGGGCGCTGTACAAAGAGTGGTCTCCCGTTTAAATGGCGTAAACGAATGTGAAGTCAATTTAATGACCGAGAAAATGACCGTTTCCTACGACGAAAACGTAACCGGTTTAACGGATTTCGAGCGGGTTATAACCAAAGCGGGCTTCGGCATACGGGAGGATATTCCCATAACCGCCGCAGTGGCAGATGAAAAAGAGAAAAAGCCTTACGGACTTATACTTGCAGGCGTGTTCAGCGCACTGCTGCTGTACGTTTCCATGGGTCAGATGTTCTTTTCTTCTCTTCCCGTGCCCTTCTTTTGCCATATAGAAAAGTGTCCTCTTGGCTTTGCCATAACTCAAATAGCCCTTTGCGTACCCGTTATGGTTATCGGCTATAAATTCTTCACCGTCGGCTTTTCTTCCCTTTTCCGCGGTAATCCTAATATGGATACTCTCGTCGCGGTAGGCTCAACGGCGTCCTTTATTTACAGTATCGTTCAGACCTTTGCCGTGGCGTCCGATCCTCACGCGGTGCACAATCTGTATTTTGAATCCGTTGCGGTGGTAATAACCCTCGTCAAGCTGGGAAAATACTTTGAATCCCGCAGTAAGCGCAAGACCGCAGGCGCAATAAAGCGTCTTATGGCTCTCACTCCCGAGGTATCTCATCTTATGACGGGCGATATCGCCACCGATATCCCCACCGCCACCGTCCGCGTTGACGATATTCTTCTCGTAAAGCCCGGCGAAAAATTCCCCGTTGACGGCGTTATCGTAAAGGGGAACGGCACCGTTGACGAATCTATGCTGACGGGCGAGAGTATGCCCGTGGAAAAGAACGTGGGCGACGAGGTAACGGGCGGAAGTCTTAATCAGAACAACGCTCTTTATATCAAAGCGACCCGCGTCGGCAAGGATACCGTCCTTGCGGGAATAATCACCTTCGTAGAAAACGCCCAAAGCAAAAAAGCACCCGTTTCAAAGCTTGCAGACAAGGTTGCGGGCGTGTTCGTTCCGACAGTAATGCTCATATCCGTCCTTTCCGCCGCCGCTTGGCTTATAGCAGGGGAGGATATATCCTTTGCGGTTCGTATCTTTACCGCCGTGCTGGTTATCGCTTGTCCTTGCGCCTTGGGGCTTGCAACTCCCACCGCCGTTATGGTTGGCACGGGACTTGGTGCATCCAACGGTATTCTTATCAAAAGCGGCGAGGCGCTGGAGACAACCCACAATATAAAGGTTGCAGTCTTTGATAAAACGGGAACCGTCACCGTGGGCAAGCCCGCGGTTACGGATATAGTTGCGGATGACAAGGATAAAGCCCTCCTTTACGCCGCGGTATGCGAATATACCTCCGACCATCCCGTAGCACAAGCTATACGCACTTATGCTTCTCAAAAGGAGTTGGTATTTCCTTCTCCCGATACTGCTGAAAATATAACGGGAATGGGTGTTGTCTGCACCTATGAGGGCGTGCAGATATCGGTAGGCAAAAAGACCTTGCTTGAAAAACACGGAATAGATACCTCTGCCTACGATAGGGACGCTTCACGCCTTGCAGGCGAGGGAAAAACGGTAATGTATATCGGTGCAGATAAAAAGGCACTCGGCGTCATTGCCGTTGCCGATGAATTGAAGGAAACCTCTCCCGAAGCCTTTGCCCGTCTTAAGTCCATGGGAATAAAGACCGTACTTCTTTCCGGTGATAACCGCGTTTGCGCAGAGCACGTCGGCGGTCTTTTAGGCGCAGATAAGGTCTACGCCGAGGTTTTACCCGAAGGCAAAGCAGACGTTATAGCGGAATTAAAATCCCTGTACGGCGAGGTTATGATGGTTGGTGACGGCATTAACGATGCACCCGCACTTGCCGCCGCAGATATCGGCTGTGCCGTGGGAAGCGGAAGCGATATTGCCATCGACAGCGCAGATATAGTTCTGATGAAGAACGACCCCGTCGACGTCGCCCGCGCGGTAAGATTAAGTAAGCTTACCATGCGTACCATAAAGCAAAATCTGTTCTGGGCGTTTTGTTATAACGTCATCTGTATTCCCGTCGCCGCAGGACTGCTTCATATTTTCGGCGGTCCGCTTCTCAACCCCATGCTTGCGGGACTTGCAATGTCCTGCAGCTCCGTTTGCGTAGTGACCAACGCTTTAAGATTGCGAGGTAAAAAGCTGTGAAGGAATGCTGCAACAAGAAAAAACACCGTTCTCCCGAGGATGTAAAGGCGCTCATAAACCGCTTAAGCCGTATCGAGGGACAAATACGCGGTATTAAAAATATGGTCGAAAACGACGAATACTGCGTGGATATCCTTAATCAGATAGCCGCATCCCGCGCCGCGTTGGGTTCACTTGCAAACATTTTGCTTGAGGATCACATCCGCACCTGCGTTGCAGAGGGAATAAAAAACGGCGATGAGGAAATAGTTTCCGAGCTGACACAAACTATTAAAAAAATTATATAAAGGAGCAAATAAAATGAACAAAATTTTCGTACCCGATATGCACTGTGAAAACTGTGTGAGAAGAATTACCGCCGCTTTAAAGGAAGCGGGCATAGATGCAACCGTAGACCTTGCTACTCAGACCGTTACCGTTAACGGCTGCGCGCATTGCCTTGAAAAGGCTAAAAACGAAATATACGATCTCGGCTTTTCTCCCGAGGTAAAGTAGTTTTTTTAAAAGGGCGGACGCAATAAGCGTCCGCTTTTTGTTGACTAATGCAAGGTTTTGTAGTATATTATAGTAAATTAAAATTTCGGTGGTGCGCTATGAAAAGATTAACTTGTTTTTTACTTGCTTTATTTTTACTTTTGCCGCTTACCGCTTGCGATAATACGAGCGAGGTAAGCCAAGAAATAAGCAAGGAGGAATCCGAAGTGAAGGAAGAAAACAAAAGAATCCCCGCGTTGCTTACCTCAGTGGGAAAAATCACCTTTCAAAGTGAATTTGTTAACGCGGAGTCCATCTCTTCAGAGGGATATTATCTTTATACAAGCGAGTTTCTCGGTGCAACCACTCCCGAAACTGACCTTCCCCGTATGGATTTTACCGTGGCAGAGGATTTCGTCGTTCAGGTATGGGACGAAAACGTGCGCGGCTTTATCCCGGAGCAAAACGGATTTACCGTAGTCTGCGTCGGGGAGGACGCCGTTGCTTATGCAAGCCGGCTTGACGTCGGCTACGAGGTGGATACCGATTATATAGATACCGAGCATCTGTCTATGTTTTACGCCGTTGTAGACGGTGTGGTCATAAACATCAACAAGACCGACGGCATCCGTGCTCCCGAGGGCGTGTGTACTCTTTATACTCCCGCCTACGGCAAAACCACGGGCACCAATATCTACGGCTGTGAGATAGTAGTGGAGGACGGCGTAGTCACAAAGGTGACGAGCGGAGTAGGCAACAACGCCATTCCCGAAAAGGGCTACGTCATAAGTATCCATAAGGATCACGACGCGTACAACCGTGCACGCCGCATTAAGACGGGTGCAAAAGCCGAGCTGTTTTCCAACGGTCCCGCATATTCGGTAACAGTTCTGCCTTATAACGGCATCAACGGCGTGAGAGGGGAAAATCAGGTAATAATCTACCGCAACCAAGCCTCTACCAACACCAATATGTACGGCTACGAAATTTCCGTAGGGTCCGACGGGCTTTCCCTTTCCGAGGGCTACACGGGAAATATGGCGATCCCTTCGGGCGGATTTGTAGTGTCTGCTCACGGCACCGCCGTTTCCGCTCTTGAAAACGCCTATATGCGCGGTCAGACCGTTAAGGTGGATTCAACCAATAAGCGCGTTATCATAATAAACACTCCCGATCTTTGTATAAACAGCGCATCGGATATGCTTAACACGGCGCTTAACGAATTTGATGCGGCGAAAAAAGCGTATCTCAGCATTCCGTATACGGAGATCTCTCAAAAAGCCGAGTATCTTAAGGAACAGCTTGTTAAGGCGGAAAACGCCATAAAGCAGGGCGATATTCCTACTGCCCGCGATATATGCGCTTCGGTCTACGACGAAGCGGAGATCCTCCGCTATACTACCATTGAAAGCCGCAAGGCACAGAACCGCGCCATGTGGTACCGCGCTTACGAGAAAAACGACGAGCAGGTAAGGGAAACTATTGAAAAATTGGTTTCCTTAAACGTAAACACCATTTATCTTGAAACCTTCTACGACGGATATTTTATCGGCTATATGGACGTTGACGGCATCGAGCACAGCCGGAATACGGGCGATTACGATGCACTTGACGGCTTTATCCGCATCGGCCACGAATACGGAATAGAGGTACACGCTTGGTGCGAAAACTTCTTTACGGGCTACCTCAATAAGGACGGTACGCTGTCCTCTCCCATTCTCAATAAATACAGCGACAGACTCCTTAAGGATTCCGCAGGCAACGAATTTTATTATTACAACGAAATAGCCACCTTCGTGTTCCTTAATCCCAACGATAAGGTCTGCCGCGACCTTGTTCTGGAGGTATACCGTCAGATAATCGAAAAATACGACGTTGACGGTCTGCATCTTGATTATATCCGTTTCCCCGAGCTTAACTACGGCAAAAACGATTACGGATATAACGACGATATTATCGCCGATTTTGCAAAGACGACGGGTATTACGGCAGATCCCCGCACCTTCACAGAGGGAAGTAAGAACAAAAAAGCGTGGAACGCCTTCCGTTGCGGGATCATAACCTCCTTCGTCGGCGAGGTATACGATATGATCTGCGCTACCGATCCCGATATCTGGCTCTCATGCGCTATATATCCCGATCAGAACTACGCAAAAAATTCCATTTTCCAGGACGTGGAGACTTGGGTAAACAACGGCTGGATGGACGAGGTCTTTTCTATGACCTACAGCGGAGATAACGATTACGTTTATGAGAACGCCCGCCATTACGCAAGCATCTGCAAGGATAAATGCTTCTATTCCACGGGACTTGCCGCCTTTATGGATACGTCAGCACTTAACTTTGCATATCAGCTTACCGATGTTTATAAAGCAGGTGCCGACGGTGTAGCCGTCTTCGCGCTTTCAAATATCTCGCCCGACAGATATCAGTATCAGATAACCTTGGGCGGCTTCAGGTCTCCTTCCGTACAGCTTTACCGCTGTGGAGATACCGTAAAAGCACAGCTTGCCTTAATAAAGGATATGCTTAACGAATCGGATATACTGTTTACCTCTCTCACCGCTGAGGGAAAGCAAAATATCCTTTCCGCCATCGAGGAAATCGAAAACGGCGCCGAAAATCCTTCCTCTGCTTTGCAGAAAAAATCCTATTGCGCTTCTGCCGTATCTGCGCTCAACGGGCTTAAAAACACCGTTTCCGCTTCCTTTACCGATGAAAAGGAGATGGACGCCGTTAACGAAGAAATAGATAATCTCATCTATTGGCTTAAAATAACCGAAAAAAGAATAAGCAGTAAAAGCTAACGTAAAAAAATCCCGACATTGTCGGGATTTTTTGTGTAAGCTATTTCTTTTTAACTATAAATATTACGACTGCGGCAATAACCAAAGCGCAAAGGATGCCTATTATCACGGGAATCATCATACCGTTTTGGCTTTCCTCGGCGTTACTGCTGTCGGCTTCGGATCGGTCGTCGCCTGCGTTTTCACTGACTTCCTCGCTTTCTTCAATGTCCGAAACCTCGGGAAGCACAAAATCAAGATCCTTTTGAAGCCTTGTTATCTTTTCGGATAATTCAATATCCTTCTTTATCGCACCGTACCACGCCGTGCTCGCGTGGTCATTCAGTGCGTCAAGGGATACGCTTTCCTTAAACGCGTTAAGCTCGCTTTCGGTAATAAATCCGTATTCAAAGGCTTTTTCCGCTCTTTTAACGGCGTTTTCCTTGCTTATTTCGGAAGCCTTTACGGGATCGTAGGTAGGTGATACCGCATCGGAAGCGAACACGCTTTGGTTCAGGTAATCGTTATATCTGTGGCTGAAATATGCGCCCATTTCAAAGAATGCTACGCCGTCGGCACCGTAGGTTCGTGTTTGGAGCACCTGCAAAAGCTGCTCGTCCTTGGAGAAGGATTGATAAGATCCGCTTCCCTCCACGAGATAATAGTCCCCGTTGAAGGATGAAAAATACTTGGTCTGGGAAGCCATTATTCCCGCCGCATAGGACATGGGATATATTGCGTCTACTATTCCGCTTTCCACCCACGCCTTTCCGTTCTGGCAGTAGCCCTGAAGAGGACTGTAATCTGCCGCAAGACACGCGGAAAGATAAATATCGGGACGGAGTGAATCCACCAGCTCGTTTATCTTTGCAACTCTTTCGGTTACCATACCCGCCTTGAAGTTGACCCAATCGTTCCAGTTTTTGTGTGAGGCGAGCTGTTTTCCGATCTCGTCAACGACTGACGCCTTAATTCCGGTCTTTTCTTCAAATTTTGCCTTGGTTATATCGTCGTAGCCGTAGTCCGTCTTGCCGTCGGAATAGGGGTATCTTACGTAGTCAAGCTGTAATCCGTCAATATCGTAGTGGGTAATAAGATATTCAATGAAGGTAAGCAGATATTCAAAATACTCGTCGTTTGCGGGCGAATAGAAAATATCGCTTTCTACCTTTTCGCCGTTGTTTGTCTTGGTTATCCACTCGTCCTTGTAAAAGGCCTTGGAGCTGTGGAATACGGGCGTAAATACGATCAGCTCAATTCCGTTCTCGTGGCAGACCTTGATATACTCGCCAAGCAGATCAAATCCCCGTAAAGAGGTCTTTTGCTGAAAGGGAAAGCTCTTGGGAAGAGGAATAATGGTGTTGTAGGTGCTTTGAACGCTTAAGCAAAGCTGATTAATACCGTTTTCCTTAAGCTTTTTCACTATTTCCGCAACTCCTTCGGCATCCTTTTCCAAGGGCTCGTACCATACGGCGCGCACCTCAACGGGATTGGATTCGTACATAGTCCCGTATGCTTTTTCGGCAAGCGCCTCTATTTCGGCCTGTGCGCCGAGAGTTGCAATATCATTTTCCTTTACGTAGGTCTCAATAGCGGCAATTCTTTCTTCCGCCTCTGCTTTATCGATAATTCTGCATTGTTCGACCGCATTTTGCAGCTCCTGCTTCAGATCGGAAACAACCGTTTCCACTCTCCGTGCGATAGCCGCTTCATCGTACACTATAGATACGCTTTTTCTGTCACTGCTTATCTTGCAGGAGGCGCCTACCACACCGTAGCCCGTAAGCGCAAGAATGTCTGCAGGCTCAATGGCGGAAACTACGAATCCGCCCTCGGGCACGGTATTATCGTTACCGCCGGCGGAAACGATGTAGCCTTCCTTGGAAACGCATATTTCATAGCCGTATCCGTTGGTGCCCGTCTTCTGACCGCTCTTATCGTACACGATAACGGTGTTGGAGTAACGTATATCGTTAAAGCCCGTAACCCTCACCGTTTGGCTGAAGGTGATAGGAAAGTAATCGGTATCGGATACCATTACTCGCATGGTAACGCTGTCAAAGCGGACGTAGGAGCCCACCTTTATATTTTCCTGCAGCCAGGGCACCTTGTTGCCCGTTGCGGAAACGACCATTCCGCCTGCGGGTATGGCAAGATTTTTTCCCCGTGTATCTCCGCCCTCTATTATTTCGGTACAAACACCGTTGGCATCAATAATACAGTTGTGTCCGTATTCGTTTTGCTCGGTGGAGGGGATATCCTTGTAGACCACCAGCAGATCTGCCCAGCGGGTGACGTTCACACCGTCTGCAGTGGTAGTTTTTATCTCACTTTCCGCCTTGGACATAATTGCCGCAGTGGGTAAAACAAGCAAAAAAGCAAGAGAAAGCACGGATATGCGCTTTAAAAACTTAAGTAACATAACAAAAAATCCTTTCGGTTTGCTTCGTTTAGGATACACCAATTCTTATGTATTGTCAACAAAAGGGCAGTATGTTTTATTAACTTATTGCAAAATTAATACAGATGTGTTATACTTACAAAAATAATTTTTTCCCGTTTAACGGAGGAAATGTACATGAATATAATTATCGCCGGCGACGGAAACGTCGGCTCAAGTATAGCAAAACAGCTTTCCAAAGAGGGACACGATATCACCTTAGTGGATTCTGACGGAAGCGTTCTTGAAACGAGTCTGGAGAAAATAGATGTTATATCTGTAAAGGGAAACTGCGCTTCAATGGCGGTTTTACGTCAGGCAAAGGTAGAGAGTGCAGACCTTCTCATTGCCGCTACCGGTGCGGACGAGGTCAATCTTCTCTGCTGTACCACCGCTCACGGTATGAATCCCAATATCCATACCATCGCCCGTATCCGCAACCCCGAATATACGGATCAGATATACGAAATGCACGATATCTTCGGGCTTTCTTTGGCAGTGAATCCCGAAAGACAGACCGCCGTTGAGATTGAGCGTCTCCTTAAATATCCCGGATTTTTGCAGAGAGATACCTTTGCAAAGGGCAGAGCGGAAATAGTTGAATTACGCGTTGACGAGGGAAGTTCCTTGTGCGACCTTCCCCTTAAACAGCTCAACGCTACGGTAAAATGCAATGTACTCGTTTGTGCAGTTATACGAGGCGGCGAAACGGTAACCCCCAACGGCGATTTCGTCCTTTCGGAGGGAGACCGCGTGTTTTTCACCGCGCCGACCAATAACCTTGCAAAGCTGCTTAAGAACCTTAAGGTCATTACCCGCCGCGTAAAGCGCGTTATGCTCGTTGGCGGTGGCAGAGTATCGTATTATCTTGCACAGCTTTTGTTAAAGGACGGTATGTCCGTCCGTATAATCGAGGATGATAAGGAGCGTTGCCGTGTTCTCGCGGAATCCTTGCCGGAGGCGGAGGTGTTTTGCGGTAACGGAGCCGACCGCAGCGTGCTCGAATACGAAGGACTTTCCGAATGTGACGCCCTCGTGACCCTTACGAGCGTGGACGAGCTTAATATGATCGTATCCCTCCGTGCCACGGCAAAGGGCGTTCCCACCGTAATAACCAAGCTTAACAACGTGGAAAACCGCACTATAATCGACAGCCTTTCTCTCAGAAGCGTTGTCTGCCCCAAGGAATTGTGCTGTGAATCCATCGTAAGATACGTGCGCGCAATGCAGAATCAGTCGGGCGCCGCCATCTCCGTCCACGCCATTGCGGACGGACAAGCAGAGGCGGTGGAATTTTTGGTGGAAAAGGATACTCCCAACTGCGGTATTCCCCTTAAAAATATCCGTACCCGTGACGACGTGCTTATTTCAAGCATTACAAGCGGCTCAAAAACCGTTATTCCCAACGGCGAATCCACATTTGCCGCAGGTGATATAGTAGTTATCGTAACTGGCGGACGGGGAAGTATACGTCAGCTCAAGGATATTTTTGATTAAAACGGGTGAACTATGAGCTATAAGGTTTTAGGCCGTTTTATAGGCCGCATCCTTTTTCTCGAAGCGTTACTGATGGTGCCTGCATTGCTTATCAGCCTGTTCAACAGCGAAAACGCAGCAGTAAAGGGATTTTTAATAACAATAGGAATAATTATAGCGGTATCCGTAATTTTAATGATTCTTTGCCGTAAAGCACAGGATTCCTTCCGCGCCAAGGAGGGTGTTGTGTGTGTGGGCATAAGCTGGCTGGTTCTCAGTTTGCTGGGCTGCCTGCCCTTTTGTATTTCGGGCGAGATACCTTCCTACGTAGATGCACTTTTTGAAATGGTGTCGGGCTTTACCACCACGGGCGCTTCCATCGTTACCAACATAGAGGAATTGTCAAAGGGCATACTTTATTGGCGTTCCTTCTCTCACTGGGTTGGAGGAATGGGCGTGCTGGTATTTCTGCTTGCTTTCGTTCCCGCTGACGGAAGCGTCCACCTTCTCCGCGCAGAAAGCCCGGGACCCGAGGTAAGCAAGCTGGTTCCCAAAATGAAAAACAGTTCGCTTATACTGTACACTATGTATATTGTACTATCCGTACTTAACCTCATCTTTCTGCTTGCCGGAAAAATGCCGCTTTTTGATGCGGTGTGTACTGTGTTCGGCACTGCGGGTACGGGAGGCTTCGGCGTCAGGGCGGATAGCTTGGCAAGCTACAGCCCTTATCTGCAAACCGTTACCGCCGTGTTTATGCTGCTGTTCGGTATGAACTTCGGCTGCTTCTATCTGCTCGTCCTGAAGCGTGTTAAAAGCTTTTTCCGTGATGAGGAATTGCGCCTTTATATCGGCATAATTATCGGAAGCGTTGCTATCATCGCCGTCAATATCTACAGCATTTACGGCAATATCTGGGATACTCTACGTCACGCCTTCTTTCAGGTCTCCAGTATTATTACCACCACGGGCTTTGTCACTACGGACTTTAACCTTTGGCCATCCCTTTCCAAGGCAGTACTACTGTGCCTTATGCTGGTCGGCGCATGTGCAGGCAGTACGGGCGGCGGATTTAAGTGCGTGCGTCTGCTTTTGGTGCTTAAAGGTATAAGACGAAGCATTCAGAAGATAATGCACCCCCGCAAGGTCATAGCAATTCGTAATAATGATACCGCCGTCGATGAAAGCACCATGGACGGTGTAAACGCATACCTTGCCACTTACGCCATTATACTTGTAATAAGCTTTTTGCTGGTATCTGTAGACGGCTTTTCCGTGGAAACCAACGTGTCGTCGGTGCTCTCCTGCTTTAATAATATCGGACCCGGTCTTGACACTACGGGACCTACGGGCTCCTTTGCTCCTTACAGCGTTTTTTCAAAGATAATTCTTATCATTGATATGCTTGCGGGCAGATTGGAGATATTCCCCATACTTGCACTTTTGCCTCTTTCCACCTGGAAAAAGAGCTGATACGCCATACCCCGTAAAAATCAAAATTTTACGGGGTATATTTTTATGTTTTTATAGACAAAAGCGTATTGTTATGTTAAAATATCACTAATTGCGGATTTCTTTGTAAGGAGGGAAAAAGCTATGATATTCGGTAAGCATATAAACCGCTATTATTTCAAATACGCCTTTTGGCTTCTTTTGGGCTTGGCGTCTCTCATTGCGGTTGACTATGCACAGCTTATGGTTCCCAATCTCTACCAGATGGTAGTAAACGGAATGAACGAAGGCATCGTCGAAATTGACGGCGTCGCACATAGCTTCGATATGAGCTTTTTGCTCGATAAAATCTGTCTTCCTATGATAGTTATTATCGTGCTTATGGTCTTCGGCAGATTTTTGTGGCGTATTTGTCTCTTCGGCTCTGCCATAAAGGTGGAAACGGACATACGCAACTCTATGTTCGACCACGCAAAAAATCTGTCCCGTCAGTATTATCAGGTGCATAAGGTAGGCGACCTTATGAGCCTTTTCACCAACGACCTTGAAACGGTGCAGGAATGCTTCGGCTCGGGCGTACTTATGTTTTTTGATGCCCTTTTCCTCGGCGGTCTGTCCATAATCAAAATGTGGCAGATGAACCCCGTTATGACAGGCTTTGCCATGATCCCCATGGTGCTTCTCCTTGCGGTGAGTACGCTTATCGGCGGATATATGATGCGTAAATGGGAAGTCCGTCAGCAGGCATTTTCCCGTCTGTCAGATTTTTCTCAGGAAAGCTTTTCGGGTATCGCCGTTATAAAAGCCTTTGTAAAAGAGGGAAAAGAGCTTTGGGCGTTCAAGGCGTTGAACAAGGAAAACGAGGAAGCGAACATCGCCTTTACAAAGGCGTCCGTCCTTTTGCGTATACTCGTTACTCTGTTCGTTGAATCTGTTATATGCGTTATTCTCGGCTACGGCGGATACCTCGTTTATACCGACGTGTTCAACGCAGGTCAGCTGGTAGAGTTTATCGGATATTTCACTACTATCGTATGGCCCATTATGGCAGTTTCCGAGCTTATCGACCTTTCCTCCCGCGGAAAAGCGTCCCTTAAGCGTATAAGCGAGCTGCTTGACGCTCCCGTGGACGTTATCGACCGCGATGGAGTTACCGATATAGGCGAGGTAAAGGGCGATATCGAGTTCCGCAATCTCTCCTTCCGATATCCCGACGGCGAGTTTGACGCGCTTAAGAACGTTTCCTTCAAAATTAACGCAGGCGAAAACGTGGGTATCGTAGGTAAGACGGGAAGCGGCAAGACCACATTGGTAGACCTTATTCTCCGCACCTACAACGTGCCCGACGGAACCTTGTTTATCGACGGTAAGGACGTAAACTCCGTTTCCATTCATTCACTGCGAGAGGGATGTGCATACGTTCCGCAGGATAACTTTTTGTTCAGCGATACCATAACGGCAAATATCGCCTTCGGTGTTGACGGATACGATGAAAATACCGTTTCAGAAGCGGCTGTCCTTGCAGACGTGGACGGAAATATCAGGGAATTTTCCGAAGGCTATTCAACGGTGCTCGGCGAACGGGGCGTTACCGTTTCCGGCGGACAAAAGCAGCGAATCTCCATAGCCCGCGCCCTTATGAGAAATTCACCTATACTTATTCTTGACGATTCCGTTTCCGCAGTCGATACCAAAACGGAAAAGGCAATACTTGAAAACCTCCGCAACACCCGCAAGGGAAAGACTACCTTGCTTATCGCACACAGAATATCCACCATCGAAAAGATGGATAAGATATTGTTCGTCGATGACGGCACCGTTGCCGCCGTCGGCACTCACGCACATCTTTATGAAACCAATTCGGACTACCGCAAAATGGTAGATCTGCAAAAGCTTGAAGAAGAGGGGGCGGAAAACAATGGCTGAGCTTTATCCTCTCTTGGTGGTCGGCGCCGTTATCGGCACCTTTACTCTCGTTTTCGTCATTGCTTACGCACTGATGAAAAATAAAAAGGAGTCCATCGGCTTTGACCGTAATATGAAGGACAGCGAGATAATAGTACGTCTGTTAAAGTACGCGCGTCCTCACTGGGCGTCCTTCCTAATTGCCCTCGTAATAATGCTTCTTTCCATTTCCTACGATATCATCGCGCCTATTATAGTCGGCGATATCGAAAAGTTAGTGGTAGAGGACTTTGAATTAAGCACCCTTTTCCTAAAGGTCGCGGCGTACGCCGGCATACTTGCAGTGTCAATGCTGTGCACCTATTTTCAGGCGATCATACTCCAGAAAACGGGACAGAAAATACTTTCTTCCCTCCGTCAGGATCTCTTTACTCATATAGAGAGCCTCTCTCATAATCAGCTCAATAATATCCCCGTAGGCAAGCTTGTGACCCGCATCACCAACGATACCAACGCAATTTCCATGATGTTTACCAATATTCTGGTAACCATGGTAAAAAACGTCTTCGTTATCTTCGGCGTGCTTACCGCAATGCTTCTGCTTAACTATCAGCTTACCCTTATGGTACTGTGCTTCGTTCCCTTCGTGGTACTGTTTACGTGGATATTCCGTAAATTCTCCCGCAAGGCGTACCGCGCAGTCAAGGACGGCACTACGGATATAAACACCTACCTTTCGGAAAACCTTTCGGGCATCAAGATCACTCAGATCTTCAACCGCGAAGACAAGAAAATGGAAGATTTTCTTGAAAAGAGCACCAATCTCCGCAAGGCAAAGCAAAAGCAGATATTCGTTTTCGGCGTATTCCGCCCTATGGTGTATATGCTTTATATATCCTCCGTTCTGTGCCTGCTGTACCTTGGCGGCAGAGGATATATCAAGGATACGGTATTTTTGGGACAAGCAGTTTCCGCAAATATACTGGTAACCTTCTATATGTATATCTCCAAGTTCTTTAATCCCATTCAGACCTTGGCAGAGCAGTTCAATATGCTTCAGTCCGCCTTCGCCTCCGCGGAAAAGATATTCACCGTATTCGATATGGTTCCCGAGGTCGTTGACGAGCCCGATGCAATCGAGCTTGACGAGATCCGCGGCGAGATCGAATTCCGCAACGTATGGTTTGCATATAACCCCGGCGAATGGGTGCTTAAGGACGTTTCCTTCAAGGTTGAAGCAAAACAGACCGTCGCCTTCGTCGGCTCTACGGGAAGCGGTAAATCCACCATACTTTCCCTCATCTGCAGAAATTACGATATCCAGCAGGGACAGATACTCATTGACGGCGTGGATATCAAAAGGATAAAAATATCCTCCCTACGCAAGCATTTCGGACAAATGCTTCAGGACGTATTCCTTTTCTCGGGCACCATCCGAAGCAATATCGTCCTTCGTGAGGATACCTTTACCGACGATGAGGTTATGGAATCCTGCCGCTACGTCAACGCGGATTCCTTTATCAATAAGCTCGAGGGCGGCCTTGACGAGGTAGTACGCGAGCGAGGCAACAACTTCTCTGCGGGACAGCGTCAGCTTCTTTCCTTTGCAAGAACGGTCATCCACCGTCCTGCCGTAATGATACTTGACGAAGCTACTGCAAATATAGACACCGAAACAGAACTTCTTATTCAGGATTCCCTTGAAAAAATGAAGAATATCGGTACTATGCTTATAGTAGCACACCGTCTTTCCACCATTCAGCACGCAGATAATATTATACTTCTTTCCGGCGGAAAGATCGTCGAGCAGGGCAACCATCAGGAGCTTCTCCGTAAAAAAGGCAGATATTATCAGCTTTATACCTTGCAGTATAATAAAATGCAAATTCAAAACAGATAAAATCACCCCGCGAAGCCTTACGGCTTCGTGGGGACCCCGAAAAAATGGCTCCGCGTTTTTTAACGCGGAGCCGTTTTCGTTGGGGTGATTTTATTTCCTTGTTTCGGATTTAACCTTTTTATACAATTCCTCCGTTGCAAGACGAGCCTTTGCCACGGGAATGTTTTCTTTGGGGAAGCAGTAGTACAGCGCGTTTTTGTCGCCGATGCATATAACGTCCCCAATCTCGTACCAATAATAATCAGCGTAAAGACCGTAGCTTGCAAGGGGCTTTTGGGTGTAATTAAGCTTTCCGTCACAGCCCGTAAGGGTAAATCCCTTTTCCGTGTGGGTAAGCCTGCCTTCTCCCACCATATAAATGGCTTTGTAGTCCACCTGCATACCGATATCCACCGCCGTGTCAAGTGAATACTCGCCGTTTTGGATCTCGGCTTTCACCTGCTCTCTTTCCCATCTGTACCAATGGGGCACGTGGGAAAACTCGGTTTCACCGCTTTCTGCCTTCAGAACACCGTATTCATCGAGAAAATATACCTTTCCGCAGTTGTTGCATTTAAGGCTTACGCCCTTTCCGATATTTTTGCCCTCCGCCATGCAGTGAGGACACTTGTACAAAATACGTTCGAGTCCGTCTGCGCGGAATGGCGCGTCTATCTTAATACCGTTTTCTCTCTGCCATTTGAAATGGTCAAAGCCAAAGGCTTTTTTCAGTATTCCGTCAATTTCGGAAACGTCCTTTTCCTTTATTTCCTCACGGGTAAAGAGACATTCCACCTTTGCACTGACCTTAACTTGTCTGTTTTGCAAACAGTTATAAAGGGGATCTCTGCTGAAAGCGCCGTATGTGGTTATCATCACCACGGGAACGTCAAGCATTTTCAACAGCCTGCCGAATTTTTCGGGCAGGGGAGTAGCCGTTCCGTCAAAGCTGTAGCTTGCCTCGGGATACATAAGCACGCTTGTCTTTTTTGCCTTCAGCATATAACTCATATCCTTAATGAGGGATATATCGTTTACAAATTTTTGCGTTGGCATACAGCCTATTCGGCGCATAAGCCAACGCTTTCCTACCATTCCGTCGGAGGTGGTAACTATACCGTAAGGATGGGGATACAGAATTTTCGACGCTATCTCAAGATCAATAAAGCTTGAATGGTTCATCAGCACCAGACAGGGCATTTCCTTGGGAAGCTTCCCCTCGTACTTAAAGGAAACCTTCATCAGATCGGGCACGGAAGCAACGCGAACTACGGTTCTGAACAAAAGGCTCGGCTTGTTAGGCTTTTTATATTTGGGCTTCTTTATTTCAATAACCCTTTCGTATGGGAGCTTTTTCGTTTTTATCTTCATATATCGCTTCCTTCCTTGGGAAGTATACTTTCAATACAGCCTTTTATGAGAGCGGTGCTCACGTTCATATCGGCGGCGGCACCGTACATTACGGCGCGCACCATAAACACCGTTCTTTCCTTTTCTCCGTCACCGCAAAGCTCGGCTGTCATAGACGCAATTTCATCTGCAATACGGTTTTTCTCTTTTTTCTGCTCCTCGTTAAGCATTCCGTCGTCAAGCATTATAACGCTTTTAAAGTTAGGGTTAGCCCTCCAGAACAAAACCGTCGCAACGCAGATCTCGGTTATCATTTTTCTTTTATCATTCTTAAAGGAAGCGGCCACGTGGTCCTTCAGTAATTCCCACTGCTTGTTTACGTAGGATATTATAGAAAAAACAAAGCTCGCCTTGCTCTCAAAATGTCTGTAGGGCGCGGCGCAGGAAACTCCGCATTGGGTTGCGACCTTCCTCAGCGAAAGTCCGCTTATTCCGCTTTTCTCAATTTCGCGTATTCCCGCAAGTATAAGTGCTTTTTGCAGCTCCTCGTGGTTTATGTATTCCTCTGTATAAGGCATATTTACACTCCTTTTCGGAAGATAACGGTGTTAACATATTTATTCTACCATTATATACTGTAAAAATCAAGGGAAAATACAGTATTCTATTGACATTTATAGTTAAAAGGTATATAATCACCCAAAAGGATGTTAACACTGTTAACTAACACTTGCTTCACGGAGTTGAATTATATTATGGAAGACAATAAATTACTTACCGCCCGTAAAATTATAGATGAGACCGACAAAGCTATGGCAGAGCTTTTCCGCCGCCGTATGCAAGCGGCAAAGCTGGTTGCTGAATATAAAATAGAGCACGGCTTACCCATAAAAGATGCGGCAAGGGAAGAGCAAATAATCCGCCGTAACGCCGAATACCTTGCGGGTGAAGAGGATATGGTCCGCAGCAGCTACGTGAACTTTATGCGTGACGTTATCGACCTTTCCTGCAAGTACCAAAGCAGACTTTTCAACGGTATGAACGTAGCCTTCTGCGGTGTAAAGGGTGCTTTTGCTTCCATTGCCGCAGGCAAGATATTTCCCGATGCAAACCGTATCGGTTATTCCTCCTTCGGCGAAGCGTACGATGCTGTCGTTAAGGGCGAATGCGACTGTGCCGTCCTTCCCATCGAAAACAGCAGTGCGGGCGACGTGGGAGAGGTGTGCGATATACTTTTCTCAGGTCCCTTGTACGTAACCGCCACCTTTGACCTTGCCGTCACTCACGATCTTTTGGTGCTTCCCGGTACGGATATTTCCCGGATAACCCGCGTAATCAGCCACCCCCAAGCCCTTGCACAGTGCGGAAAATATATAAAGACTCACGGCTGGCAGACTACCGAATACGTAAATACCGCTCTTGCGGCGCAGTACGTTGCTTCTCTCGGTGAACCTGATACCGCCGCCATCGCCAGCGAGGAGGCGGCTTCTCTCTACGGACTTGAGGTTGCAGACCGCGGTATCAACGAAAGCAAGTGCAACACCACCCGCTTTGCAGTCCTCTCCGCCGCCAAAACGGAGCGAAAGGGAAGCGGAATGTCAAACCGCTTTATACTTATGTTTACCGTCCGCAACGAAGCGGGCAAGCTTGCGGAGGCGGTGGATATTATCGGTAAGTACGGCTACAATATGCAATCGCTCCGAAGCCGTCCGATGAAGGAATTGCTTTGGCAGTATTATTTCTTCGTAGAGGCGGAGGGGGATATCTATTCCGAAAAGGGAAAAGCCCTTTTGAAGGAGCTTTCGGGCTGCTGCGACAGATTGAAGCTTATCGGTTCCTTTGAGCATATTTCCTGATAAAAAGGAGTTTTTTCAGATGGTATTACGTCTTTCTCTCGGCGAAAACAGCTACGATATTATCATAGAAAGAGGCTGTCTTAAAAAGGCGGGCGAATATTTAAAGCTTGACCGTAAGGTGCTTATCGTCACCGATGACGGCGTTCCCGCCCAATACGCGCAAGCCGTCGCGTCCTTTTGTAAATATCCTCATATAGTCACCCTCCCGCAGGGCGAGCAGACAAAAAATTTCAATTCGTATATTCATCTCTGCAAGGAAATGCTTGAAAATAACTTTACCCGCACCGACTGCGTCGTGGCAGTGGGCGGCGGCGTTATGGGCGACCTTGCAGGCTTTGCCGCCGCAACGTTTATGCGCGGAATAGATTTTTACAATATCCCCACCACCTTGCTTTCTCAGGTGGATTCCTCCGTCGGCGGTAAAACGGGTATCGACGTAGGCGAGGTAAAGAACATAGTAGGCGCATTCAAGCAGCCCCGCCGAGTGCTTATCGACCCCGATCTCCTTTCCACTCTGCCTCAAAGACAGATCTCAAACGGACTTGCGGAATCTGTTAAAATGGCGCTCACCTGCGATGAGGACCTGTTTAACTTCATCGAAAAGGGCGTAAATGAGGAAAACCTTGAAGAGATAATAATCAAAAGTATAATCATAAAGAAAAACGTGGTAGAGCGGGACGAAAAAGAATCCTCTCTCCGCCGTGTGCTTAACTTCGGCCATACCGTCGGCCACGGTATCGAAACCGCTATGTTTCCCGCCCTCCTTCACGGCGAATGCGTTGCTCTCGGAATGCTTCCCATGTGCTCCGACGAGGTGCGCGCCCGCCTTATAAACGTTTTGTGCGCACTTGATCTTCCCGTCACCGCCTCCTTTGATACGGAAAAGGTGCTTCAGGCTATCTGCCACGATAAAAAGCTTGCGGGCAGTGATATAAACGTAGTATACGTTCAGAGCGTCGGCACTTTCGAATTTCGCAAAATGTCGGCAGACGATTTCGAGCGTCAGTTAAGAGAGGTACTTTAAATGAAAAACACCTTCGGACACAACATTTCCGTCACTCTTTTCGGCGAAAGCCACGGTGCGGAGATCGGTGCGGTTATAGACGGACTCGGGGCAGGCATCCCCGTAAATACGGATAATATTTCAAAAAGGCTTTCCCTCCGCCGTCCTTGGGGCAAAGTATCCACCTCCCGCCGCGAGGATGATAATTTCCGCATAGTAAGCGGTGTTTTTAACGGTTATACCACGGGAAGCGCCTTGTGTATACTCATTCCCAACAAGGATACGGACAGCAGTAAATATTCTTCTCTTGCCCGCACCCCCCGTCCGGGTCACGCAGATTATACCGCATTTTGCAAATATAACGGTTATCAGGACTACCGCGGCGGCGGACATTTTTCGGGCAGAATAACGGCACCTCTCGTTGCCGCCGGCTCTATAATATCCGATGCACTTAAGGCAAAGGGAATAAATATATGTACCCATCTTTATGAGATCGCGGGAATAAAGGATACCCCCTTCGGTATGACACCTTCGGAAACTTTTATGGATGATATCAATAATTCTCTTTTTGCGGTCATCGACCCCGAAAAGGGCGAGCAAATGACAAAAGCCATTGAGCAAGCCGCTGCCTCCGGCGACAGCGTCGGCGGCATCCTTGAGACTATGGTAACGGGACTTCCCGCAGGCGTTGGCGAGCCTTGGTTTGATTCTGTGGAAAGCCTCCTTTCCCACGGGCTGTTCAGCATCCCCGCCGTAAAGGGTGTGGAGTTCGGTGCAGGCTTTGAAATGTCAAAAATGCGCGGCAGTGAAGCCAACGATAGCTTCTTATATGAAAACGGCAAAGTAGTCACCGCCACCAATAATAACGGCGGTATCAACGGCGGTATCACCAACGGTATGCCAGTGCTTTTCCGCACCGCCGTAAAGCCCACCCCTTCAATTTTTATTTCACAGAACACAGTCGATCTTGAAACGGGCGAAAACACCGTGTTAAGCCTTGCAGGCCGTCACGATCCCTGCATCGTACACCGCGCCCGCGTGGTAGTGGACAGCGTAACCGCCATCACTCTGGCAGACCTGCTCTGCACCCGCTTCGGTACTGATTGGCTGGGAGGAAAATAATAATGAAATTCGGTCTTTTGGGCGAAAAGCTCGGACACAGCTTTTCTCCCGATATACATAAACGCCTCCTCACCTCGGATTACGTTTTGAAGGAGGTCCCCCGCGACGGGCTGGACGATTTTCTGAAAAAGCGCGATTTTTCCGCAATAAACGTAACCATTCCTTATAAACAGGCGGTTATCCCTTATCTCCATTATATCAGCGACAAGGCACGCGAAATAGGCGCAGTAAACGTGGTAGTCAACAAGGACGGACTTTTGTACGGCTACAATACGGATTTCTTTGGGCTTAAAGGCCTCGTACAAAGAGTGGCAGGCGACCTTACGGGAAAAAAGGTATTGATCCTCGGCTCGGGCGGAACTTCCCGAACAGCCCTTGCCGTTTCCAAGGATATGGGCGCGGCACGGATCCACCGCGCGGGCAGAACGGGAAAGGACGGCTCCGTAACCTATGAATACGCTTACGAGCATCTTTGGGATACGGAGGTTATCATAAACACCACTCCCGTGGGAATGTATCCCGATACGGATAGTTGCCCCGTTGATATCTCCCGCTTCAAAAACCTCTCCGCAGTGGTAGACGTTATTTTTAATCCCCTTTGCACCAATCTCGTCATAAACGCCCGTGAAATGGGTATCCCCGCAGAGGGCGGCTTGTATATGCTTGTGGCGCAGGCAGTTGCCGCATCGGAATTATTTATATCCCACCAATATCCCGCCGAAACGGTAGAGAAGATATATAAGGATATACTTTTATCAAAGAAAAACATAGTTCTCACGGGTATGCCCGCAAGCGGAAAATCCACCGTGGGACGTATTCTTGCCGAAAAAACGGGACGTGATTTTTACGATCTCGACAGCGAGATAGTTTCCTCCTCGGGCATGGAAATAACCGAAATTTTCGAAAAATACGGTGAAAAGCACTTCCGCGACCTTGAAAGCGAAAGTGCAAAAAGAATATCCGCCCTTTCGGGCGTCGTCATCTCCTGTGGCGGCGGTACCGTTTTGCGCAAGGAAAACGTGGATGCGCTTAAAAGAAACGGCGTTATATTCTTTATCGACCGTCCCCTCGAGCAGCTCGTTCCCACCACGGACAGACCTCTCGCATTGAACGCCGATGCAATAAAAAAACGCTACGATGAGCGCATAGATACCTATATTTCCACCTGCGACTTCCGCGTTCCCGTAAAGGGAGATGCTGTCTCCGTGGCAGAAGAGATAGGAAAGGATTTTTTTAAATGAAATTACTTATTATAAACGGCCCCAACCTTAATATGCTCGGCATCCGTGAGCCCTCCCATTACGGCACCGAAACCTTTGAAAGCCTTTGTAACCGCATTTCCGATTACGCTGTGCAGACGGGTAACGAGATACTGCAGTATCAATCCAACCACGAGGGCGACCTTGTGGACAAAATACAGCAAGCCTATTTCACGGGCGTAGAGGGAATAGTTATTAACCCGGGCGCGTACACCCACACGAGCATCGCCTTGAGGGACGCCTTGTCCTCCGTGAAAATTCCCACCGTTGAGGTACATATATCCGACGTAAACTCCCGCGAGGATTTTCGCAAAATAAGCTACGTCCGCGACGTATGTATAAAAACCATTTCGGGACACGGCACCGCAGGTTATTTTGAAGCAATAGATCTTTTACTGGAAGGTAATAAATAATGAACGTGAATATTGCCGTCGGCAAGGCGGCAGGGACGGTATCCGCCCCAAATTCAAAAAGTATGGCGCACCGCCTTCTTATCTGCGCGGCGCTGGCAAAGGGAAAGAGTATTGTTCGCGGCGTCCCCGAATGTGATGACGTTACGGCTACCATAGAATGTCTTTCCCGCTTGGGCGCACGATTCGTCTACGGCGACGGCAACACCGTTACCGTATACGGCGCGGACGTGTGCAACGCATCTCCCACCGATGTTTTGTACTGCAAGGAAAGCGGAAGCACCTTAAGATTTCTCGTTCCCATCGGACTTTTGTGCGGCAAAAACGTAGCTTTTACGGGCGCGGAATCCCTTTTCCGCCGTCCGCTCGGTGCATACGAGGATTTAAGCGTTGACAAAGGCTTCGTCTTTTCTCAGGACGGAAACAGCGTAGTCCTCCGCGGTCCCCTCAAGGCGGGCGAGTACCGCATTTCGGGAAGCGTAAGCAGTCAGTTCATCAGCGGTCTGCTTTTTGCTTTGCCTATGCTGGATAAGGATAGCGTTGTTAACATAATACCACCCGTCGTCAGCCGTCCCTATATAGAGCTTACCCTTCAGGCGTTAAATGAATTCGGCGTAGAGGCTCGCTGGATAGACGATCACACCATATCCGTCCCCGGCGGAAAGGGCTTTACGCCTACCGAGACTACCGTCGAGGGCGACTATTCGGGCGCGGCTTTTTACGCGGCGTTGAACGCCGTCGGCGGGGAAGTGAATATCCTCGGTTTAAGAGAGGATTCTCTGCAGGGAGATAAGATATACGAAAAGCATTTTGCCTCCCTTTGTCAGGGCATACCTACAATTCATATCGGCGATTGTCCAGATCTCGGTCCGGTGCTGTTTGCCGTTGCGGCGGCAAAATACGGCGGCGTGTTTACGGGCACGTCTCGCCTCCGCTTTAAGGAAAGCGACCGTGCCGCGGCTATGGCGCAGGAGCTTGCAAAGTTTGGTGTTACCGTAACCGTACACGATGATTCGGTGGTAGTTTACCCCGCAGATTTTCACGCACCCACCGAGGTGCTTTACGGTCATAACGATCACCGCATCGTAATGTCATTGGCGGTACTGCTCACTCTCACGGGCGGAACTATCGAGGGTGCGGAAGCAATTTCAAAAAGCTTTCCACGCTTTTTTGAAGGACTGAAGTCCTTGGAAATAGAGGTGACCGAAAATGAAAATTGACAAAAATACCAATATCCTCATTATCGGCTTGGGACTTATGGGCGGAAGCTACGCCACGGCGCTGTCGGAGCAGGGGTATAAGGTAAAAGCAATTACCGTAAACCAAAAGGATATAGATTACGCCGTAGAGCGCGGTATGATAATCGAAGGCTCCGTTCAGCCCGATGAAAGATTTATCTCCGAAGCGGATCTTGTAGTTTTCGCACTGTATCCTACCGTGTTTGTCGAGTGGATAGAAAAATATCAGCATCTTTTCAGAAGCGGCACTCTTATTACAGACGTTACCGGCGTAAAAACGCAGGTCGTTGCTCAGGTACAGAGCATGCTCCGTTCCGACGTTGAGTATATCCCCGCTCACCCTATGGCAGGCAGGGTAAGAAGCGGCGTTGAGTTCAGCGATGCGTCCGTCTTCAAGGGCGCAAACTATATCGTTACACCTACCGATAAGAATACCGACGAGGCAATAGAAAACTGCAAGGAATTGGGAAGCATTCTCGGCTTTTCCCGCATCTCCGTATTGTCTCCCGAGGAGCACGATGAGATGATCGCATTCCTTTCACAGCTTACCCACTGTATCGCCGTCACGCTTATGACCGCTACGGATACCGAGGGACTTGAAAAATACACCGGTGACTCCTTCCGCGATCTCACCAGAATATCAAAAATAAACGATCTGATGTGGAGCGAGCTGTTTTTAATGAACAAGGATGCACTTCTCAGACAAATGGACGCCTTTTCCGAAGAGTTTTCCCGTTTCCGTCAGTATATTGCCAACGGACAGCGTGAGGAAATGCGTCAGGTAATGCGCAAAGCAGGCGAACGCAGATTGCGTTTTGATAAAAATTAAGGACGGTACAAAAATATGAATATGGAATTCCATCGTAAATTACCCATTCCCAAGGAGATAAAGGAGCAGTATCCCGTTACCGAGGAAATGGCAAAAACAAAAGAACAGAGAGACGACGAGATACGCAAGGTCTTTACAGGGGAAAGCGATAAGTTTATTCTGGTTATCGGACCTTGCTCCGCAGACCGCGAGGACGCCGTAATAGATTATATCCACCGTCTCCGCACCGTGCAGGATAAGGTAGAGGATAAAATAATTATCATTCCCCGTATATATACCAATAAGCCCCGTACCACGGGTGCAGGCTATAAGGGAATGCTTCATCAGCCCGATCCTCACAATAAGCCGGATATGATCAAGGGCGTTATCGCCATACGTCAGCTTCATATGCGCGCCCTTGCCGAAACGGGATTCGGCTGTGCAGACGAAATGCTTTATCCCGAAAACTATAGATATCTTTCGGATCTTCTTTCCTACGTTGCCGTCGGCGCACGAAGCGTTGAAAACCAGAACCACCGCCTCACCTCCTCGGGACTCGATATTCCCGTAGGTATGAAAAACCCCACCAGCGGCGACCTTTCGGTTATGATGAACGCCATATACGCCGCACAGCACGGTCACACCTTTATTTACCGCGGCTGGGAGGTAACCTCCAAGGGTAACCCTTATACCCATTCCATCCTCCGCGGCAGTGTCAACAAGCACGGACAGTCTATGCCCAACTACCATTACGAGGATCTTATAAGACTTTTCGAAATGTACTCCGCATCCGAGCTTGTAAATCCCGCCGTTATCATAGATACCAACCATTCCAATTCGGGCAAGCAGTATCTTGAGCAGATACGTATTTCCAAGGACGTAATGCATACCCGCCGTTGCTCAAAGGATCTGTGCAAGATGGTAAAGGGACTTATGATCGAAAGCTATATCGAGGACGGCTGCCAGAAAATAACCGATGACGCCGTCTACGGAAAATCCATTACCGACCCCTGCATCGGCTGGGAAAAGACGGAAAGACTTATTTACGAAATAGCAGAAGGCATATAAACAATCACCCCAAGAAGCCTGACGGCTTCGTGGGGTGATTTTTAATTACCGAGAAAGCTCTGTTTTATAATAAGACAATCGCCTGAATCCGTCTTACCGTTACCGTTTGCATCACAGCGGTAAAGGGTATCCTCGTCTGCATAACGTGTTCCGAAAATTACTCTTTTCACAATAAGATAATCGTTCATAGAGATCTTTCCGTCGCCGTCGGCGTCTCCCTTCATACCCGTAAAGGTAAAGTTAACGGTAACGTCAAAGGTCATCTCAAAGGTTCTGTTCCAAGGATATCTGAAATTATCCACGGAAACCTTGTCGTGCTTACTTACCGTATAAGGCGCAAGGGATACTATCATTTCGGATCTGTTTATCTGCTCTGCTATCGCGCTGTAGCTTCCGTATCCCGCGGCAGTGGGGTTTTCAATGGAAAAGCCGTAGTATTTGTAAGCAATATCCTTAAGATATCCAAAGGTCATCGCCTCAAGAAAACCGCGGTGGCTCTGGTTGGTTACGTTACTGCAGTTTGCAAGATAAGCGTATCTCGAAATACCGTTGGAAAGTGCAATTCCCATGGAATTGGCGGCAGTGTTCCAGTTGGAATATCCCAACAGCATAGCAAGAGGGAAGTCCCGTGTAAGAAGCTGCTTTTGTAAATAATCTGCATTTTTGGAGTTGGGATCGATGATTATAACGGGCTTTTGGCTTTTAACAAGCTCAAAGGCTTTATCAACCAGCTTTATCGCCTGCGCGTTTCCTGCGTTTCGGGTAATTACCAAAACCTCAATTTCACCGCTTCCGCCGTCGGTAACTTCACATCCAAGGGATTTAATATGGTTTTCTATTTCGTAATCCAGAGGAGCAAAATCAAATTCGTCCGCTATCTCGCCCTTGGAGGAACCGAAATAGGTAACTCCCACCTTGGAGCTTCCGTACAGCTTGGTAATTATTTTGGTAATACCCATAAGTCCCAATTCGTCGGTGCCCGCGTAAATAACGCCGTTATCACCAAGCTTTTGGGATATGTAGTTGATCTCGTTGGTCTGTATGTTGGTGGTAGTAGAGGAGTCATCCACACCGATATAGCAAAACTCAAGATCATCCAAGGATTGTGAAAGGATATGGTCTATAATCTTTAACTTTCTCGTACGGGAGGCAAGATATTTGTCAATAGCCGCAGTTGAGAGGGGAGTGGATATCTGTTTTCCGTTAGTGCCGTATTTGTATCCCGCTATAATGTTGTCAACGGTAAGGTCACTTCCCGAAAGTGTCTTTCTCGCCACACTGCCGTAGGAACGAAGATTATTGTATTCGTTCATTTGGTAGCCTTCAAAGTTTACGGTGGAAGCAAGTCTCATTACCGTATCGAACAGCACCACGGTGTTGCTTTTTGCCAATGAGATTATATAATTTGCCACCTCGTATTCAAAGGTGAGGTCGGTATTATCAAGCCATCTTGACGCTACCAGACCGCCGCTCAGAAGCTGGTCAAGGGATAACACGAAATAATCGCACTCCGCATCCGTCTTTTTAAGCCAATCAAGCAACGCCTGGCGGTCACCGTAGGACGTACCGTTTTTGTTGGGCTTCATATTGTCAAGGGCTGTGCGGAACAAATCCTCCTCGGGCATCAACAGCTCTACTCCAACGCTTTTTGCCAGCATTTTTACTCTGTCAAAGTTTACGGGACGGTTATCTATGGGAATATATGCAATTTTTATTCCGTTATAGTCCTTTTTTTCAGCCGCCAAAGCTTTTCCGTCGGGGAAAACGAAAAGTGCGGCAAGCATAATAACTGACAGCACAAAACAAATACATCTTTTTGCCACGGTTTTTACTCCTTAAATCACAGATATAAATTCATTATACTATCCTCAATAAAGATTGTAAAGTATTTTGTTTATTTTTTCTTGCTTAACCGACCTGCGTGTGGTAAAATAAAAAGACACGGAGGTGAGTAAATTGGATATTCTTTACCGCGATAAGCAATGCATAGTTGCACAAAAGGATGCAGGCGTTATATGTGAGGACACTTGCGAAAACAGCGTTCCCGCCATTATCCGCGCATCTCTCGGTGTGGATACCTTTCCCGTCCACCGTATCGATAAGGTTGCAGGCGGCGCACTTTTGCTTGGACTTTCTCCCGCTTGGGCAGAGCGTCTCCGCTCGGCAGGCTTTGATAAGGAATATCTTTTTATCACCGTAGGTACACCAAAGGAAGCCTTCGGCGAATACCGTGACCTTTTGTATCACGATACCCGCACCAATAAATCCTTCATCGTAAAAAAATCCCGCAAGGGAGTCCGTGCGGCGGTGCTTGAATATAAGGTAATATCCACAAAGGAAAACCTTTCTCTCGTAAAGGCAAAAATGCTTACGGGCAGAACTCATCAGATAAGACTTCAGTTTTCCTCACGCGGAACTCCGCTCTACGGTGACAGACGCTACGGCGGCGCGGGGGATAAGACCGCACTGTGGTCATACCGCCTGTCCTTTGTTTCGGGCGGAAAAGAGCAGACGGTTATTTCCTTGCCCCCGTCAGACCAATATCCTTGGTCACTTTTCAGTGAGGAGGTGTCGTCAATATGACAGACGTAATCGTTATCGGCGCAGGCGCCGCAGGTATGATGGCGGCAATAACCGCCGCATCCAACGGCGCAAAGGTGATGTTAATAGAAAAAAACAAAGAATTCGGTTTAAAGATCGGCATTACGGGTAAGGGAAGATGTAACCTTACCAACAACTGCACCTTAAACGAATTTATGGAAAACGTTCCTACCAACCCCCGTTTTCTTTACCGCGCACTTACCGATTTCTCTCCCGAGGATACTATGGAGTTTTTTACTTCCCGCGGTATCCCCTTGAAGACGGAGCGCGGCAGACGCGTCTTTCCCGAAAGTGACAGCGCGCAGGATATACGCCATTGTCTCCGCAGAGAAGCGGAAAAATCGTGTAAATGTGTACGCGACACCGTGATAGAGCTTTTAACCGAAAACGGTGCGGTGGTTGGCGTACGTTGTGCAAACAAAACCTATTATTCCTCTAACGTAATTATAGCAACGGGCGGTATGTCCTATCCCCGTACCGGCTCTACGGGTGACGGATACCGTCTCGCTTCCGCAGTGGGTCATACCATAGTCACTCCCTGCGGCTCTCTTGTGCCCTTGGTGTGCGCAGGCAAGACCTGCCGTGACCTTATGGGACTTTCACTCCGCAATATCGGCGTGAGATTTGTTAAGGACGGTAAAACTCTTTATTCCGATGAGGGTGAATTGCTGTTTACCCATTTCGGCGTCAGCGGTCCTACCATACTGTCCGCATCTGCCGTTATCGGCAAAAATTATCCCGTTACAATGCATATCGACCTTAAGCCGGCATTGGATCACGAAACCTTGGATAAACGCCTTCTTCGCGATATAGGAGAGAATATAAACAAGATATATTCAAATCTTTTAAGCGGTCTGCTTCCCACCAAGATGATTCCCGTTTTCATTTCTCTTTCGGAAATAGATGCCAATAAAAAGGCAAACGAGATAACCAAGGAGGAGCGCAAGCGTATCTGCGTAACACTTAAGAATCTTTCCTTTACCGTAACGGGAACCCGTCCCGTCGAAGAGGCTATCGTCACCTCGGGCGGCGTTTCGGTAAAAGAAATAAACCCCTCAACAATGGAATCCCGTCTTGTTAAGGGGCTGTATTTTGCAGGCGAGGTCATTGACGTTGATGCGTACACGGGCGGCTACAACCTTCAGATCGCATTTTCAACAGGTCACCTTGCGGGCGAGAGTGTCTATTAACGCCTTGGCGTGTACCATCGTGTTGCCTCTGCCAATGCTTATACGCACGCCTCCCGTTTTAAGAGTGCCCAACGTTCTGTGCGCTTGGGGCGAGCAGTGAAGACCGCCTCTGACGGCTATATTTTCTCTTGCCAGCATTTCCGCTGCCTCCTCACTGTCGTATCCCCATATATTAAATAGAATTATCGGCATCCATAAAGCCTCCGTTCCACTTTCGGGCGCACCGATAACCGTAATATTTTTCATATTCTTAAGCTCACCGAGCAGGTATTTAAATACCTTTTCCGTGAGTTTTTTGTCTTTTTGGTCACTTTCCTTTATCGCACGGCACAGCCCTGCGTATGCGGGCGCGTTGAGACTTCCCGCCTCAAAGCGCTCGGGCAGCATTTCGGGCATATTTTTATCTATAGAAAGTATTCCCGTACCTCCGTAGGAAAAGGGAGCAAGGGGAAAGGTAAAATCCTTTGAAATAACCATTGCACCCGTTCCCGCGGGACCGTAAAACCCCTTGTGACCGGGCAAGCATAAAATATCTCCGTGCACGCCCGCCTTTATATCTGCGTTTCCCGCCGTCTGCGCAATATCCGTTATAACGGTAATTCCCTTGCTTTTTGCTATTTCGGTTAAAGCCTTTACGGGAAATATCCGCCCGCATACGTTGGAAGCGTGTGTAAGAAGTGCAAGGGAAACGTCATCCGTCAGCGTGTTTTTAAAGCTTTCAACCGTTTTTTTATCGTCAAAGAGGTCGGATTCAAAATATACTATATCTATTTTGTTTTGTATTTTCGCGCTGTGAAGTATCCGCGTTACAGCGTTGTGATCGTAGCCCGAGCAAATTACCTTTATCTTTTCTTTTTGATTATTTATATATCCCATCACCGCCATATTAAGTGCTTCGGTGGTGTTTTTTGTAAGAATACAGTTTTCGGGAGTGGTACCGAAATGCTTTGCCAAAGCGTTTCTGCATTCAAAAAGCGCTCTGTCTCCCGCGGCGGAAAGCTCGTATATACCTCTGCCGGGGTTTCCGCAGTACCTCATAGCCGAAGCCACCGCGTTTATAACTCCCTCGCTTTTCGGCATACCCGTTGCGGCGTGGTCAAAGTATATCATCTTTTTTTCACTCCCGCTTTTCCCGCAATTCTTATTCCGTTTTGCGCAAGTATCCTTTCGGCTTCCTCTGCAAAAGCCGTATCTATCTGTATACCGTATCCGCAGCCGCGTATCTGCCGTACCTGCGCGGAACGGGTGAGCGTACTGTTAATGCCCTTTCGTTTTAGGGTCTCCTGCGCCTTGGATGCGTAGGTCATCGACGTAAGCACTAAAACCGTGTCCATTTTATCACTCCTTTTTTATTACATTATATGTATATAAAAATCCCGCAGTGAACAATACACTGCGGGAAATCAAATTTAAATATGCTTTTTATTTTTCGTCAAGACAAAATACCGTCCACGAGCAGGAGGTGTGCCACTGGGTACCCTTTTCAACCTTTTCGTAGGTGGAATCGGGGAAACGAGAGAAGTACAGCTTGTTGGAGGAGGTATTCATATCCCAGTAGAAGGTCTTGGAGCCGTTGCGGAAGTTATCCAGCGAATCCTTAACCGTATCTACCTTTACCACGAAGGCGTAATCGGTATTCTTTTTACCCCAGATAACGCATTCGGTAGCTGCATTGTTTTTGTACATGGGACCGCTGTAATCCGCCTTGCCCACTTCCATAGTCTCAACGTAGTTTTCAGTTCCGTCAATATTTCTGAACAGGCAATAAAGACCAACGGATTTGTTTACGGGGAACATACAGGTGTAGGAAAGAGAGAATTCCATATCGGTAAGGAATTCATAATCACAGTCAAGCGTGATGGTCTCGCCGTAGAAGGTGTAGTTACGTGTAACTGCGGCATAGCATTTGGTGGAGTCTCCGAGGTGAAGCTTTGTCTTTTCAACTATCTTTATCTTTTCAAGATTCTGTGCCTTTTGACCGTTGGAAAGCTTTATTTCCTTACCAGTAACGCCGTCGTATATCTTCAGATCAACGAGAATTTCATTGGCGTGGTTACCGCCGGAAAAACCGTCCTTTGCGCCCTTGGCACGGAAAACGTATTCCCAGTCGGTACTGCCGCCGGCAAGGTGAACACCGCCAACGTTCAACGCGCCGATATTCCACGTGCCCCAGTTGGTTTTATAGAAGGTCTGTGTCAGCGCCTTTCCGTTGGAAGCCGTGGTCGAAAGGGTGTACGTGCCGTCATTGGTCTTGGCAAGCGTCAATGAGTGCTTGGTGTAATCGGTCACGTGTACGTCAGGCGCAACGGGATGATGAGGATAAGCCGCAAACATATTTATAACTCCGCAAAAATGGTTTTTAATTCTGTTTTTATCAGTATTCGCCTTAAGAAACGCACCGGAAACGGTAGAGGTCTTTTTGTCAATTCTCAAGGAATGGAGATAATCGTTCAGCGTAATTTTGCCGTCGCCGTTAATATCGCCCTCAAAGACGGCGTACAGTCTGTCTATTTCCGTACCGTCAACTATCTTTGCAAAATAATCTCCCGTCTTAAGCACGTTCTTTGCACCCAGCTTCGTGCCGTTTGCAGAGAAAGCGGTAACCTTTGTGGTATCGTCAAAGTCCTTCATAACGTATTCGACAGTGTTGCCGAAATGAAGCTTTGTTATGTAATCTCCGTCGGATTTAAGATAAGATTCGTTCTTAAGCTCAATTCCGGGAATTGATGCCGCGGGAACGTCGTTGCCCTCAATGGTGTAGACCTCAAATTCACCGCAGAATACGAAAACGCCGCTCAAAGGAATTTCGCCCATATCCACCTTAACGTATCTGCCGGAGACCTTGCCGTTCAATTCAAGGGTGCACCAGGTGTTTTCCGCGCTGTCGCTTTCGTAAACGCCCTCGCCTACCTTGGTAAAGGTCTTTCCGTCGTCGGAAACGTGGAATTCGCATTTTTCGGGCTTATCTATTCCCGAATGAGCCGTCGCTACGAGATATACTCTGAACTTGCCTAAATTATCATAGGATTTACCCAGATCGATCACAGCGTACATAGGCGCTTCAAGACGGTAATCGAATGCGATCCATTCAGTAGCGTATTTTTCGTCGGTTATCTTACCGTCGGTAAGCTCCTTTCCGTCAACGCTCGTGTAGGGCATGCCTGCAGTGGTGTAGCATTTTGAATAGGTATAGGAAGCCCCCTTGGAAACGAGGGTATAGTCGTATACCGTTACCGCCTGCGCCCCAATGGGACAAAGAACGGCAAAAAGCATAACCGTAAGAAGCATAAAACCGATAATTCGTTTCATTTATATGTACCTCCGTAATGGAAATATATGTAGCGGCATTCCGCCGCACGGATCACTTTGCGTTGTCGGATTCCTGAAGCATACCGTTGGAGTATTCGCCCGTGGTGCTTCCGTCCTGAAACATATCGCTCATATCGGGAATAATACTCATATCCGACATATCCATAGATACCTCGGGTATGGAAACGGGAGAGGATACGTTGTTTTTGGATTCATCTCCCTTGGATACCGAAGGAGCTTTGGAAACGGTCGCCGTGGAGGATTCGTCCTCCTTTCCGCCGGTGCAGGCGGTAAGTGCGGCAACGGCACACATACATAAAGCCAACAGAATAATTAAAGATCTTTTCATGCAGTTTCTCCTTATACATTTTTAACATAGTCGGTTAAACTGCTTTTAGTGTTTTCATTATAACACGGATTATGCAACGTTTCAACAACTTTTGTTTAAAATGATTGACTTTTTACGTCTTTTAACATATAATTTATTCACAAACACAAGGAGGACAAAGTTGTTATGATAGTAAAAACACCACCTATGGGCTGGAACTCTTGGAATACCTTCGGCCCCAATATAAACGATGAGCTTATCCGCACCACGGCTGACGCTATGGTTGAAAACGGTCTGCTTGAGGCAGGCTATAATTACCTTGTTATTGACGACTGCTGGTCCTTAAGAGAACGTGACGAAAACGGCAAGCTTGTCGCGGACCCCGTAAAGTTCCCTCACGGTATGAAGGACGTTGCAGATTATGTTCATTCCAAGGGGCTCAAGTTTGGTATGTATTCCTGTGCGGGCACCCGTACCTGCGCCGATTACCCCGGCTCCTTTGACCACGAGTACGTAGACGCAAAGACCTTTGCGGAGTGGGGTGTAGACTTCCTTAAATACGATTATTGCTTCCGTCCCAATTACGTCCCGGGACATCTGCTTTACAAAAAAATGGGCAACGCCCTTGCCAACAGCGGCAGAGACATTCTTTTCTCCGCCTGCTCATGGGGCGCTCACGAAACTCATAAATGGATAAAGACCACCGGCGCACATATGTGGCGCTCCACCGGCGATATAAATGATAGCTGGGCTTCCATCCGCGACCTTGCAAAGCATCAGCTCAATATCTGGGATTACAACGGTGCCGGCTGCTTTAACGATATGGATATGCTTGTAGTAGGTATGAACGGCAAAGGCAACGTAGCGGTTACCGGCTGTACCTACGAGGAATATAAATCCCATTTCTCCATCTGGGCATTCCTCAATTCTCCTCTTATGATCGGATGCGATATAAGAAATATGACCGAAGAAACAAGATCCATTCTTCTCAATAAAGATATTATCGCTATCAATCAGGATCCCGCTTGCCGTCAGGCGTATATTATCGAGGGAGATAACTGGTGGGCAGGCAGAGTGTATATGATGGCAAAACGCCTTAACGACGGCGATATCGCTATCGGCGTATTTAATCTCGGTGATAACGATGAATGGCCCAACTTCCAGCTTGACAGTATCGGTCTCGGCTACGCTACGGGCAAAAAGCTTGTGTGGAGAGAATTGTGGACGGGCGAAACCGGCGAATCCGTTGACGTTATGCGTTTCCACGGTATGGCTCCTCACTCCTGCCGCGTTTACAGAGGCAAGATAGTAGATGCATAAATGTATACGTTGCGGAAAGGTACTTGATGCTGACGATATCGGCTGCCATAAAAAGCTGGTAAACCGCGGCGCTACCGAATTTATGTGCGTGCCCTGCCTTGCTGAGCATTTCGGCTCAACCGAAGAAAAGCTACGCATTCTTATCGAGGAATACCGCGCATACGGCTGTACCCTCTTTGCAAAAAAGGAGTAAATTATGTCTTTCACCCCAATGCACGGAATCGGCAATTCATACGTTATCATAGACGAGGATATACGGGACCCATTTTCCGCCGCCATTACTCTTTCACGTGAGTACGGCACGGACGGAATTATTCTCGTTTTGCCCTCGGATATATGCGACGTTAAAATGCGTATATTCAACGCCGACGGAAGCGAAGCGGAAATGTGCGGAAACGGCGCACGCTGCGTTGCGCGCTTCGTCGTTGATAAGGGCATAGCGGATAAGGACTGTATCACCCTTGAGACCAAGGCGGGCATCAAAAAGCTGTACCCCAAAAAGGAAAACGGCGTTTTTGCGTCCGTCACCGTGGATATGGGCATCTCCGAGGTCCTTGACGATATTGCGGTGTCCGCCTGCGGTACGGTCTTCCATGGGACCGCCGCTTCAATGGGCAACCCCCATTTCGTTATTTTTTGCGATTCTCCCGATGATATCGACCTTCCCACGGTAGGACCCGTTATCGAAAACAGCCGTTGCTTTCCCAACCGTGTCAATACCGAGTTTGCCCGTGTAATATCCCGTACTCATCTTCAGATGCGCGTGTGGGAGAGGGGAAGCGGTGAAACTGCCGCCTGCGGAACGGGCGCTTGCGCTCTTACCGCCGTCGCCGTGGCAAAGGGATATTGCGATGCGGATAGTGATATAACCGTCACCCTTATGAAGGGCGATCTCGTTATACGCGTCTGCTCCGACCGCCGCGTCTATATGACGGGAAGCGCAGAATACTGTTAAATTTGTATATGAAAAAATCACCTCGCACAGAGGTGATTTTGGATTTACATTACGATTATAAGCCCCAACAGCGCAGCTATCATTGCGGGAACGGATATTACCGTGCCGTAAAGCGAGAATTTTATGAAAGACAGCTTTACGCCGTGATTTTTCAACATTCCCGTCCACATTATTCCCGCAAGCGCTCCTACGGGAGTGAGGAACGCGCCGAGGTTGGAGCCGATAACGGACGCATACACCGACGCCTTCTCACCGCCCACAAGGGCAGAGAAAAGCACGCTCATGGGAATGTTGTTTATAAGGTTAGAGCATAAAAAGGACGATATTCCGCACTTTATTATACTGTTTCCGCTTAAAAGATAATTGCTTACCGCATCCGTTGCGCCGGTGTTTACAAGGGCAAGCACTATGCAGAACATAGATATGACGAAGGGCACCGTTATAACGGGCGCTCTTTTAACGGATTCACGCATATACATAAGCCTTTTTCTTGCGGCACAGTAAATAAAGGAGCAAAGATATTGGCTTATAAAGCAAATAAGCGATATCAGCCACATAGGCGCCTTTATTACCGAGGATACCGCCATAAGCAATATACATATTCCCAGATGTATAACGCCCAATATCATAAGCGGCTTGTCGGTCTCCACTTTTTCGCCTTCCTCTGCCTTCATCGGCGTAGAAAGCTTTTTGCGGAACACTAAGCAAAGCATAGCCAAGGAGATTATTCCCGTAAAAAGAGTGGGAACAGCCATTGTGATAAGGTATTCTCCAAAGCTTATTCCCGCCGTACCCGCAAGGTATATGTTGGTGGGGTTTCCGATAACCAACGCCATACTCCACGTATTTGCCGCCACGAATTCACCAAAAAGATAGGGAATAGGGTCAATACGTGCGTTATGTGCAAAATAGCATATAAAGGGCGTAAAGGTAAGCACTATAATATCGTTGGACGTAAATACCGTCAGCACGGAGACCGTAAGATATAAGCATATAAACAGCGCCCACTGACTGTGCCGAGCCATAGCAAGTGTCTTTGAGGCGAGCAGACGGAAAAATCCCGCGCTGTCAAGGAGTACGGACATCAGCGTCACCGATAAAAACAGTATAAGTATCTTTATTGGGTTTATATCGCTGTCCGCCGTCAACCCGTCCAAAAGCTGTTTGGGAGTTATGACCTTAAAGCACAGCATCAAAACTGCGCCCAAAAGGGGAGCGACCCAATAAATACTGTAGCTTTTTCCCTTTATATTAACGTAAGGCTTTATAAGTATATTGCAAATGAATGCCACGCAGGTCAACGCGGCAATAATTATTGCTGTAGCCATCTTTTTCCTCGTAATACGTGTTTTCCGAAAATGGATTTTACCACGGAGAAGAAAAATTTGCAATATATAAATAAAACATACATTAAGCAAAAAATAACCTTTCTTTTGGGATTTTTGTGTACAAAAGCTTTAGGAGGTAAAAATGGAAAGAAAATTCTATTCCTGCGGAGAAATCGGAACTATTACGGAATCCGCATCTTCATATAACGAGCAGTACGGCGTCGTTACGCCCGACGCAAATTTTATTTCAGCAATGAAATATCCCATTCTGTATAAAGCTAATTTGTCACGCTTCCGCGAGCACCCCGAGTGGATATGCTATGGGCACCCTTATGACGATATTCCCAAGAAGCAATACCTCGGCACCGACAGAGACGGGGTTCACGTATACGCAGATAAGTACGGTGAAAATATTACCGAAAGACAAAAAGAACTGCTGAAGCTTTTAAAGGAAGACACTTGGGACGAAATGGTCATTCCCGATGAAAAAACTGCGCTTGAAATTCTTACCGCCTTCGAAAAGCACGAAGACTATGAGCTTTTGTGGGTGCGTATGTCGGGGACTGACGCGCCTGTCCCCGAAGGATACAGGTTTTTGGGATACGACGTTACTGATTCGCCTCGGTTTTGCGGAATGTTTTCCATCATTTGCGACTGTATGTTTATTTGCCGTTGGCATGGCTGTGATGAGGGCGGAACACTTTTTACCGAGGAATTCGCATCTCTTAACGAAAACGGATTGTTTTCACAATGGCAGCACGCCTATGATTATATGATAAAGTATCTTCACCAGCCTTGGGCTGAAACAGGCGAATACGGCATTTACGAAGTATATGCGAGGTAGTACTATGAAAAAATTTCTTTTTGCACTTGTTGCAGTTTTGCTGTTTATAGGTGCTGTTTCGACAATTTCCTTGCCGGCTTTTGCTTCGGGCGAAGCGGAGAATATAAGTAAAAACGTTACCCTTTCCGGCACGGGCTACGCTTCCTTCGGATTTCTCACCGACGGAAATATAAATTATTATCCTTCCTCCTCGGGTAATACGGTAATAAATGTAGACAGCGAAAAAGCCATCGGCTCACTTTACATAATGTTTTCTCTTGAGTATGGCGAGTACACTATCACCGCCAACGGAGTGACGGTAAAAGTCGGAAAATACGGCTTTTTACACGAATATATAGATATATCATCTCTGTTCGAGGACGACGTAACCTCTCTTACCATCGAGTTTTCCTCGGGAAGCGTGCGCTTGAGCGAGATATTCGTGTTCACCGAGGGTGAAACTCCTTCTTTCGTGCAAAAATGGGCACCTCCCCTTGAGAATGGCGCCGACCTTCTTTTGTTTGCCACCCACGGCGATGACGATCAGCTTTTCTTCGCGGGACTTTTGCCTCATTACGCTTGGTATAAGGGATACCGCGTGCAGGTGGCGTATCTTACCGATCACCGCAACCTTACCGACCGGCGTGTGCACGAAATGCTCAACGGACTTTGGGCAGTGGGCGTTACCGCATATCCCGTTTTCGGCTCCTTTGCGGATTTCCGTATAGACAGCCTTGAGCAGACCTACGCCTATTATCAGGCGCTCGGAACCACCAAGGACGATCTGTATTCCTTCGTTACCGAGCAGATACGCCGCTTCAAGCCGCTGGTAGTCGTTACCCACGATTTTAAGGGTGAATATGGCCACGGTATGCATCAGGTGTATGCCGACCTTACCTCACAAGCGGTCAAGATAACGAACGATAGCAGTGTTTTCCCCGAATCCTACGAAAAATACGGCGGCTGGGAGGTACAAAAGGCGTACTTCCACCTTTACGGCGAAAACGAGATAGTTATGGATTTCGATACCCCGCAGGATTGCTTTGACGGACTTTCCGCTTTTCAGGTATCCCAGAAGTACGGCTATCCCTGCCACGTGTCCCAACAGCCCACTTGGTTTACTCAATGGATAAACGGCTACTCGGGCGAGATAACCAAGGCTTCCCAGATAAAGACCTATAACCCCTGCCAATACGGCTTGTATTTTTCCACCGTCGGTGAGGACAAAAACAAAAACGATATGTTTGAAAACGTCATCACCTACGCCGAGCAGGAGCGTATACAGCTTGAAAAGGAAGAATCGGAGCGGCTTGAGCAGTCCCGTATCGAGCAATCAGTTGCGGACGAATTGTCCCGTCAGGAGGAGCAGTCCCGCCTTGACGAAAGCTCCCGCCTTTTGGAGGAATCGAAAAATAACCTTTCCAATACCTCGGATACGTCTTCCGCTTCCGAAGTCGATGACGGACAAAAGCAGACTCTTCTCGCCGCAGGCGTTATGCTTTGCGTGTTCTCTCCCTTAATAATCTACCTTGCCACCCGTAAGCGCAAATAAATATCTCTCCCCGTGGACCTCTTTTACGTTGTACCACGGGGATTTTTAAAATACGTACTTTTTCATTACAAATTCATAACATTCACCTGTTATACTTAACTTAAACCAAACAAGGAGTGAATATCTTTGGCAAAAATACTTGTAGTTGACGATGAGCATCCCATAAATACCCTGATATGCAAAAACCTCACCTTGGTGGGGCACAAGTGCATTTCCGCTTACGATGGTATAAACGGACTCGATATGATCAAAACCGAGCATCCCGACCTCGTCATACTTGACGTTATGCTTCCGGGACTTTCGGGCTTTGAAATTATGCGGCTGTTAAACAGCGTTCCCGTAATATTCGTCACCGCAAAAACGGGACTTGACGACCGTCTTAAAGGTCTTTCCCTCGGCGCAGACGATTATATAGTAAAGCCCTTTGAAATGGCAGAGCTTATCGCCCGCGTGCAGGCAGTCCTCCGCCGTACCCAAAGGGATGCAAACACCTTTTCCTTTGACGATATCGTGGTTGATTTTGACAGCCGTTACGTTTTTAAAAACGGCGAAAATGTATTTCTCACTCCAAAGGAGTTTGCCTTGCTTGAAATGCTCATAACCAACCGAAACCTCGCTCTTTCCCGCGAAAAGATACTTGAAAGGGTGTGGGAATACGATTATGCAGGGGATACCCGCACCGTCGACGTCCACGTACAACAGATACGCCACAAGCTTGGATTAAAGGACAGAATAAAAACCGTGTTTAAGGTTGGGTACCGTTTCGAAGTATGAGAATGAAATTTTTTGAGCGTACTTATCTGCTCACCTTCATATTGTTTTTGGTCTTTCTTAACGTTGCCGTCTTTGCCTTGGCTATGTATACCTATTCAAACAGCACTGCCGCGGCAGAAAGCGTGTGCAATACCGAAATGCTCAGCATTGCCGACGCCTTTGAAAAGGACTACGATTACGCGGGAAGCGCAAGCGCACATATTCTGCAGGTAACCTACGGCAACTTTTATAATAAAAAAGGTATAAAGCTTCAGTTTTTGTCGGAAGGTAACGTTTCCTATTCAAGCCTTCCCGAAGGTATAGATATCCCAAAGGAAGGCAAGCTTGCCAATACCAAAACGGCAGGGAAGCGGTATATCGTTATCAGCCGCAAGGTGTGCGACGATACCTTTACTCTCGTCTACGCAAAGGACGTTTCTTATCTCGATACCGAATTCCGCAGTCTTTGTATAGTATTCGTTTCGGGCTCGGTGCTTGCGTCTCTGCTGCTCGGCGTGGTGCTGTACTTTATATTAAGGAAGCTGTATCTTCCGCTCATAAAGCTGCGGGATGCCACGGGAAGCATAGCCAACGGCAACTTCAGTGTCCGTGCCGACGATAACGGAGACGACGAGGTGTCTGCACTGGCAAAGGATTTTAATATTATGGCGGATAAGGTCTCACAGCAAATATGTGAGCTTAAGGATACCGCAGACCGCCGTCAGCGTATGCTTGATAACCTTGCCCACGAAATGCGCACGCCTCTTACCGCCATCCACGGCTACGCCGAGTATATCTGTGGTGCGAAGATACCCCACGAGGAGCGCGTTGACGCGGCGCAGTATATAATGTCAGAATCCATGCGGTTAAAGGATATAAGCGAAACCTTGCTCGATTCCGCCTTTATCCGCGAAAACGGTATAGATCCAAAGCCTGTTTCTCTCCGCGGTCTTGCCTACCGCACCTGCACACGCCTTGTAAAAACCGTAAAGGAAAGAGGCGTTACGCTGACCTGCGAAGCGGAGGAAATAACGGTCAACGGCGATGAGGTACTGCTTGATATGCTCCTTTCAAATCTTATCGAAAACGCCGCAAAGGCTTGTACGGGTAGCGGTACCGTTACCGTCGGAACTGTTAAAAGGGAAGGGACAGTCAGTCTTTTCGTCCGCGATAACGGTATGGGTATGACAAAAGAACAGCTTTCCCATATTACCGAACCCTTTTACCGCACCGATAAATCCCGTTCCCGCACACAGGGCGGTACGGGCTTGGGACTTGCTCTGTGCAAGGGTATTGCGGAAGCTCACGGAGCCACCCTTGAGTTTTCCTCCCGCCAAGGTGATGGAACTACCGCTTTTTTAAACTTTACAACATCCTTACAAGACTATGATAACTCCATTACAAAACCATAACAAACGCGTTTTATAATTAAGGCACACCAAAACACAGAAAGAAGGTAAAACGCATGAAATTCAGCAAACGTCTCTTTTTACGTTCCGCGCTGTCACTGCTGTTGGCTGTATGTCTGCTTACGAGCGGACTTATGCTTATGGGTATGACCGAAGCCGATGACAAGGACGTAGAAACAGATTCTCTCGCTCCCGACGTAAGCGACCTCGTTTCCACGGAGCCCGAAAAAGAGGAAGACGCAGAGAATGTAGCTCTCCCCGAAAATGAGAATGAATTTTTCCCCGGTATCATAGATACCACCGTTCCCGTTCCTCAGGAACAGCTTGCGGGCAAATTCGGTCAGTATTCTCTTGCGTCCGTCTATGACGGCAAAAAGGTTGTAAGCATTTACACCGAAGAGCAGATCGCCGATATCGTGGCACGTACAGAGCAGGGCGAGACTTTCGTTCTCACCGCAGAGGACGTACTCTTCATTATCGACGATACCGTAAAGCTTTTCAGTGAATACGACGTTGTTTCCGTAACCGGACTTGACGGCGTTACCGTAAGCTATCCCGGTGTCAGCTTCTATTCCTCCGAGGAATACAAGAACTGCTTCGGCGGCTTTGATTACGGCGTAAACGATATCTCCTTCAATATCGAATCCGATATCTGGAACGTTATCCTTACCCGTGTAAAAGTGCTCAACACCGCTTTTTACGAACAATTCGGCGTAACCACCGTTTACACCGATAACGACGGCAGTATCAACGAAGACAATATGTGGATACTTGCTCATTCCGTTCGTAATTATTTCGGCGAACACGAGCTCAGCTCCGAATACCTTTTCGCAGAAGCACTTGCTCCTCACGATACCGGCGTGTTCGTATTCTCCGGAAACAGAAGCATCAAGTACGTAGAGCAGATGAACTGCGGCAACAGAGATGCGGCGATAGCTCTTTATCCCGATGGACTCATCCCCGAAAATCTCGATGCAGTCAAGTACGACGTTGACGGCAAGGCTGTCATCATCGAGCTGTGGGATATAAAGGGCGAGAAGATGGTAGCACGTCTCCGCTACGACGGCGAAGAAAACGGCAAGATCGTTTCCGATATCGAAGGTCTGTGGGAAGGCTTCAAGGCATATCTCCACAGCGAGGATTACCGCAAGGTAAGCGGCGAAGAATATATGAGCAGCGTATCCGATTACCGTATCGCAGTATTCTTCGTTGGTATGGACGGTCTCCACAGCAACCACCGCGTTTCCGCACTCCGCTTCGGCGCAGACGCATATCAGGATAACTGCCAGCTCCACTTTGGCGGCGGTATCGATGAAATGTCCGAGCCTTGTCAGCTCAGTGGCTCTCAGGCTATAGCAGATTATGTTATATCTCTCCTCAAGGAAGAGCTCGTTACCGAGTAATTCTTATTTTGACTCCTTTTTGAAAACCCCCAAGAGGCTTTCGCTTCTTGGGGGTTTATCATTTAAATATTCACCTTAACGATATAAGGTCTGTGGTCGGAAACTATTTTTTCAGGTATGTCCGCGTAGGTCACTTCAATATCGCGGGAGGTAAAGATATAGTCTATCTTTTCCACGGGCTTATCGGAGGGGAATGACAATTTGTCCTCTCCTATAACCTCTGCCGTGTCAAGCATACGGGCGCGTATACCGTCCAGAACGGGATCTTCGGGCGTGGTGTTAAGGTCGCCCATGAAAACGCATTTCTTGTCTTCCAGAGCGGGAAGAAGGGTGTTAACGGCATTGAAACGCTCGTCGTCATTAAGACCGAAGTGGGAAACCATAACGGTAAGCCCCTCCGCCACGTCGATGACCGCTTTTATAATACATCTCGTTTCGTAATATGATTTTCCCGTTTTTTCGGTGGGGTCGGGAATCATTATCTTTTCCGCTTGCTTTATGGGATAGCGGGAAAGCAGACCGTTTCCGTAAGGACTCGTTCCGCCCATCATAATGGCGGGCGCAAAGAAATAGTGATATCCCGTCAGCTCTGCCAGCTTTTCCATCTGCGCCTCGTAGCCGGGAAGATCACCCTCGCCGCGCATTTCGTTGAGACCTACTATATCCGCGTCAAGCTCCTTTATCAGCTTTGCGACACCCTCGTAATCGATCTGTCGGGTAACGTAGTTCAAACAGTGCTGGGTGTTAAAGCTAACTATGTTCAGCTTCATTTTATTTCGCCTTTCTCTTTATGGGGAGCCATTTCAATATGTTCTTTATTTTAAGCGCGCCCTTTATCTTGTCGTCAACGGCCTTTACAGCCTGATACAGCATAATTCCGATAGACGCACCCGCAACTGCTCCGCAGGCAAGGATAGCGCAAATAAGTATCGTTTTAATTCTTTTCATATCGGTAATTCCTTTCTATTATTCAATAATTCTCTTTTTGGCGAGCCATTTTTTAAGCTTGTCGAAATTATCGTTTACGATATCCGCAGTGGTGCGGTGTATCTTACCCGAATGCATTGCGTTGAGCGCTTCTATCTTGCGGTAAATGCTTTCGGTATTTTCAAGTCCGTCTGCAAAAACAAACTCCATTATCGCCTTTGCTTTTCTGTATCCCTGCTCCTCCATGGTCTTGACGTCGCCTCTTACGAACCACATGGAATCGGATATTTTTTTGTCTCCGGCGAAGTTTATTTTTACTATCTTATTATCAAAATACTGGGATTCAAAGGTGTAATTGTATTCGTCGAAATGAATGCAGATAATATAGTCCAGACTTAACTTCATCAGCGGGAACACGGGGATGTTGTCGATCAGAGCGCCGTCATACAAATTAAGTCCGTCTATAAGCACGGGATGATTTACCGCAGGCATCGCAACGGACGCTGTGAGGTAATCTCTTAATTCCTCCGTGCGTTTTTCGGCAATGTCCGTATAGAAAACACTGCGCGTCTTTATATTGAGCAGGGGAACGTACATCTTCTTGCAGGCAGGCTCTTTTTTCGCAAGTCTGCGTATAACCTCGGTAAGAAAATCACTGCGCAGTATGGTGGTGACCAGCACGCGGTTGTGGGTAAGATTAAGGGAGTGCCACATAAATGCGCCTACGTCAAGATTATCGGACGTGAAGGCGTAACCGTTCAATGCGCCGATAGATGCTGCGCTGATATATTTAACCTGGCTCGGGTCGATAAATTCACGTATTGCACGGAGGGCACCTAACTGATACGCGCCCTTTGACATACCGCCCGAAAGCACGAGACCGATATTCATCACGTTCACCTCTTGTAAATCATCTTTTACTCATATATATTTTTACCATATTATTGCTTTTTTGTCAACGGGATATAGCTTATTGAATTAATATTTTATATGTGTTAACCGGTCTGAAACACTCTGAAAAAACAAAGGATCTGCTTCTCATAAGGATAATAAAACACCGACAGGTTTTAATAACCTGCCGGCATTTTTACTATTCGATAAATTGGAATTGGTTAAAACAGTTCTATCCAGTATCTTTGCTCTACAACGCCTTCAACTTCAATCTCGTTCTCCAGAATGCCACCATTATTTTGAATACTTTTCGCTGAACCAACATTTTCTTTGTCGCAAACCATTAAGACTTTCTCTATGCCCAACTTTTTGCATTCATCCAAAGCCAAAGCAATCATTTTTGTTGCGATTCCTTTTCTTCGTTCCGATGGACGCACACCATCGCCTATATGCCCACCATTCAGCAACAACGATTCATTCAAATAGTGTCTAATATTTACCGCTCCGACGATAATATTCCGTTCTTCATCCAGGCAGAAAAAGGTTGAATCAGGAACCAAGCCGCCACGGGTATCCTTTACTTCCAAATTTTCGCAATAATACGCAAAGTCATGATAGTCAATGCGACGGATTGCGTACGGGATGATTTTTTCCCCAGTTGCATTCCATTCATCCAGCATATCTTTGATTTGGTCGCGATACTGATTCGATGCTTTTACCAACCTTAGCTTCATATGGAACACCTCGCCAAATTCTTATTTATCAGACATTAACTGTCTTACACTCTAAAAAACCTTGATATTACTGGGGTTTTCGTTGGTTACAAACTCAACTGTTATGTATTTTCCCTTGTTTTTGCCCTTATGAGCGAAAATAAGGGAAACTTTTTATATCTAACCGCTAACCACCTTATCGAGCAGTCTTGCGGAAGTACGCTTCGCCTCTCTTGTAGAGTGAGCGTAGACATTCATCGTGGTACTGACATCAGAGTGACCTAAAAGCTCCTGCACATCCTTCGGCGCTGCTCCGTTTGAAAGCAGATTGCTCGTGAATGTGTGTCGCAGTTGGTGGAAATGAAATCCTTCGAGACCCTCTACCTTTTTGCTTGCTCTCTTGCACATAATACCGATCGTGCTGGGCGATTCATACGCTCCGTCAGGTCTAAGACACACAAAGGATATTTCCTTGTAGCCTTCTGGAACTTCTTCCGTCCTCGGTAAGCTGTAAACCTTGTAATAGGTGCGGTCTTTTTCTTTGACCTCGCTATAATAATTGAGGC
>JAGAKP010000074.1 GCA_017625615.1 Clostridia bacterium | reverse complement strand
ATAACAGCAAAACGTTGATTTGTCAAATACTTATTATGTGAAAAACGTTAACTTTATGACAAAATGCGTAAAAAAAGGAGCCCGAAGGCTCCTTTTAATCAGTTATAGGGTATCTTTTGCGGGGTGTTTTTTTCGGAGTCCCCAAAAATCCGCAGGATTTTAGGGGTGTTTTTTTCGGGGTCCCCGCAAAAGCGTTTTTGGCGATAAAATACCGTCTGTTGCAAAGCTTTCCAAAAACCTTTTGTGGGGTGTTTTTTTTCGGGGTCCCCGCAAAAGCGTTTTTGGTGATAAAATACCGTCTGCTGCAAAGCTTTCCAAAAAACCTTTTGCGGGGTGTTTTTTATGCTGCTCTGCGTTTTCTTATGAGAAGTGCTGCCATGCCGATAACGCTTACCAGCATTGCGGCGCACCACAGGTACATATTGTCGGCATCGCCCAGCTCGGGAGTGCCTACCTCGTATTCGTTATTGAATACGATGGCTCCGTCGCCGCTTACGGTGGCGGTGGCAACCAGCTGACCTGCGCCGTCATCCTCTACCACTACGGTAACGGTATAAAGGGTCTCGTCATAGCTCATTCCCTCTTCGTCGCCTATAAGCTCGGTGACAGTGAAGGTATAAGTGCCCGCCTTATCAAATTCGATGGAAGCAAATTCGAACAAGCCCTCTGCGTTATTCTTTACGGTCTGAAGCACGTTGCCGCCCTTATCCTTGAGGATGAAGGAAAACATTTCGGCTTCGAGCTCCTTGCCCACCAGATTCTTGGTACCGTCAAGAGTAACGGCGGTGCTCTTTGCGGTGTAGGTGTTGGTGAAGGTGAGAGCGCCGTCGCCGCTGACTGCTACGGCAGCCTCAAGCTCGCCCTTGCCGTTATCGGTAACGGTGATAGTTACGGTGTATACGGTCTCATCGTAGGTTACGCCGCCCTTGTCACCCTTTACCTCGGTAACGGTATATACGTACTCGCCTGCGGAGGTGAACTCCAATTTTTCAAAGGCGAAGATGCCGTCGGTACCGTTGGAAACGGTCTGAATTACGTTGCCCTCGGAATCCTTGAGTCTGAAGGTAAACTCGCCCAGCAGGAGATCTCTGCCGTTAAGCACCTTGTTGCCCTCAAGCACTACGGTATCGAGAGATGCTGTGTAGCCGTTGGTGAACTGAATACCGCCTACGCCGTCTACGGAAGTAACGAGCTGACCCAAGCCGTTATCGGTAACGGTAACGATCACGGTGTATACGGTATCGTCGTAGGTTACGCCGCCCTTACCGTCATTTACTTCGGAAACTGTGTATACGTATTCACCCGCCGTTGTAAAGGTGATGGGAGAGAAGGTGAACTTGCCGTCCAAGTTGGTGACCTCTTCAATGACGTCGCCGGATACGTCCTTTAAAACGAAGGTAAACTCGCCGTCGGACATTTCTCTGCCGTTGAGAGTCTTTTCGCCATCGATTACAACCTCGGCAGAGGAAGCCTTGTAGCCGTTGGTAAAGAGAATATTATCTGCGTCCGTTACGGAAGCAACGAGCTGACCCAAGCCGTTATCGGTAACGGTAACGGTGACGGTGTATACGGTATCGTCGTAGGTCACGCCGCCTTTGTCACCCTTTTCCTCGGTAACGGTGTATACGTACTCGCCTGCGGAGGTGAACTCAAGGGAATCGAACTTAAAGCTGTCAGCCGTGTTGGTTACCTGCTGAAGGGTTTTGCCTGTCTCATCCTTAAGAAGGAAGGTGAACTCGCCGTCGGTCAGTTCTCTGCCGTCAAGTACCTTTGTACCGTCGATAACCACCTCGGTAGAGGAAGCGGAATATCCGTTGGTGAAGGAAATGCCTTCGTTGCCCGTTACGGAAGCAACGAGCTGTCCCAAGCCGTTATCGGTAACGGTAACGGTTACGGTGTAAAGGGTATCGTCGTAGGTTACGCCGCCCTTACCGTCGTTTACTTCGGATACGGTGTAAACGTAGGTGCCTGCTACGGTATAGGTGATGGGAGCAAATTCAAATTTGCCGTCCACGTTAAATGCTTCGCGGATGACGGTGCCTGACGAATTTGTAAGTCTGAAGTTAAATTCGCCGTCGGTCATTTCTCTGCCGTTGAGAATTTTGGTACCGTCGATTACCACCTCGGCGGAGGAAGCGGAATAACTGTTATTGAAGATTATTTCGCCGTTTTTATCGATAGATACCACTGCCTTAAGCTGTCCTATACCGTTATCGGTTACGGTTACGGTTACGTTATAGACGGTATCATCGTAGGTTATGCCGCCAAGGGCGCCGGGCTCTTCGTCAACCACGTAATAGTAGGTGCCGACGGAGCTGAAGGAGCCATCGGGGAATTGGAAGGAGCCGTCTGCCTTGTTGGTAACGGTATAAATGGGATCGCCGTTTTTGGTGAATACGTTATCGGTTACGATAGCGCTGTAAAGTCTGAAGGTGAATTCGCCCTCGATAAGGTCTCTGCCTTCAAGAACCTTGGTTCCGCCGAGAGACGCAACTGCGTTTTCTGCGGTGTAGCGATTGGTAAATTCAATACTGCCCGTACCGCTGATAACCGTGGAAGCAACGAGCTGTCCCAAGCCGTTATCGGTGACGGTTACGGTGACGGTGTGTACGGTCTCATCATATGTGACACCGCCCTTGCCGTCGTTTATTTCGGATACGGTGTATACGTATTTGCCTGCACTGCTGAACTTAATAGGATCAAAGGTGAATACGCCGTTCTCATCGTTGAGCGCAGCGAGAATAATATCGCCCGAAGCGTTCTTGAGCGCGAATACGAATTCGTTTGCCTGAAGGTCCAGACCCAGAAGGGTCTTTACGCCCGAGAGCGTTACGTATGCGGGAGAAGCGGAATAGGTGTTTGCAAATGCTATACCGCTGTTGCCGTCTACGGTTACGACCAGATTGCCCTCTCCGTCATCGGAAACGGTTACGGTCACGGTATACTCGGAAGTATCGTAGGTAACGCCGTTGTATGCGTTATTTACCGCGGAAGCGGGAAGCTTTTCCTTTACGGTATACTCAAAGGTCTTGCCTATATCGGCAGAGGTATAGGTAAAGGGTGCAAATTCGATAACGCCCGTGGAAAGGTTGGAGGTTACAGCCAGCTCCTCGCCGCTTACTGCATCGTAGATGCCGAAGAGGAATTCACTGCCCTTAAGCTCTCTGCCGGTAAGTGTCTTATTACCCGTGATAACCACGTCCTTACTGCCCTTTACGGTGTAAAGGTTGGTAAAGCCGAGGGTATCTGCGTTGCCGCTTCCCAGCTTTGTAAGATAAGTTTTTGCGGAAAGCTTGGATGCGTCGGTATCATCGAGAGAAACCACTACGGTAAAGTGATATACTGCGGGATCGTAGGTAATGCCCTTGTATACGTTATTTACTGCGGAAGCGGGGATCACCTCGGTGATAACGTATCTGTAGGTGCCTGCCTTGGTGTACTCGGGAAGAGTGAAGACGAAATCGTTGCCCTTGTTGGAAACGGTGGAGGACCAGCCGTTTTCAACTACGCCGTAAAGCTCATCCGCCTCTGAGATAACAAAGGAGAACTGACCGTCTGTGAGAAGCTTGTTCTCAAGGGTCTTTACGCCGTTGAGGGTAAGTCCCGTAACGGAAGTGAGAGTATAAGTATTGGTAAACTCTGCTGTATTATATTCCTTTTCTCCGTCGGAGATGGTAACGTCGGCTACGATGGAGCCGTTATCGTTTTCCGCAACCACGGTGACGGTATATACCTTTTCGGAATAGGTCATACCAAGTATATCACCCTTCTTTTCGGTAAGGGTATAGGTAAAGGTGCCCGTGGTATCTACGGGAACGCGGAAGGTAGCATCGCCGTGAGCATCAGAGCTGAGAGTCACTGCATTTCCGTATTCATCGGTAAGAACGAAGGAGAAGAGGTTGAGAGGGAGAGATACGCCCGTTTGGTTTTCAAGAGTCTTTTTAACGGGGATCTCTGCGTAGGTGCCGACAGCGTTGTAGATATTTACAAAGTCCATATCTACGGTAAAGCCGTTGGCGGAAGGGTTGACGTAGGTATTTGCTACGGATTCAACGGTTGCAACCAGAACGCCGTCGATAAGGTCGGGATCGGTTACGGTAACCTTGAAGAGTCCCTCGGTGGAATCGTATACCATGTGGGTATTGTTGCCCTTTACCTCGATAACGCGGTAATAATAGGTGCCCACGGTGGTATAAACATCGTTAAGGGTTATTTCGTAAGCCTCTATTGCGCCTGCCATAGTGGAGGTCATTTCAATAGTGGCGGTTGCGCCGTTGACGTTTACGTATTCGCCCGTCGCCTCGTCAAATCTCTGTACCATAAAGGTAAAGGATTCGGTAATATTTGCGTTGGACTGCAAGGTCTTGGTGCCGTTTACGGTAATGGTTGCGCCAACGGGAGGATTGGGAGAATAATCGTTTACGAAAAGTGCGTTTACTGCGGTATCCGCTACGATAACTCCGCTTGCACCCGTAGTTTTTTCGGTGTTAAGGGTAAAGCCCTTTTCGGTGGCTTCGGTGACTGCGTACAAGGTGTTTGCGGGGATATTGGCAAGAGTTACGGAGCCGCCGTCCTTGACGGTGATGCCGCTTACCGTTGCGGTTCCGTTATTATAGGAAATCGTTGCGGATGCGGGCAGTATGATCGCGGAAGCATCAAGTGCGGTAATGCCCGAAAGAGTGACGGTGAAATCAAATTCGTTATCGAGGCTGCCGCCGAAGGGGTGGATGACCTCCTTGGAAATAATAAGATCGCCGTGCTGCTTGGGAGAATTGGTTACGGTAACGTCGATAACCGTGTTATTCTCCACCTTACCCGTGCCGTTTACGTAGGTGGGTGTGTAGTATACGCTGTCTGCCTCGGTTACGGAATATTCAGCGCCCGTGGGAAGACCGGTAATATAGATAGTATTGTTATCGGAAAGAGTGACGGTATAGTTGGTAACGTCCTTTGCCGTATCGATATCCGCGGCAATTCCGTTTACGACGGTACCGTTTTTATCCATAAATACGGGAGAAAGGCTCGTTCCCTCTACGGTTACGGTGAACACGAAGGCGGTTTCTGCGCCTGCAACGGTTTCGGTAACCTTTTTGGTTATTTCTATACCCTGCTGAGGAGCAACTGCCATTTTACCGTTGTTGCCAAGCCAGGAGACGAGGTCGCCGTCGTAGTGGGTATCGGTATTGTAGGTAGGCGCTACCGAATACTGAGCGGTGCCGGTTACATTCTCCGTCTTGGATACGGTCATATTGGCAAGACGGCTGATACGCCAGGAATCCTTTGCAAGAGCGCAGAGAATATCGCTTGCATCAACGGAAGAGTTCGCATTGAGGTAAGCCTCAACAACGGAGACGTCTACCGCAAAGCCCTCCTCGGCGGAGGTAATAAAGGTATCGGTTGCGGAATCGTAGCCGTTGATATAGACCTTATTAACGTCATCGTAGAAGGCGATGTCGGTTTTAAGGAGTCCCCAATCGGTGTATACGAGATATCCTACCGCTTCGCCCTCTGTGCCGCTCGTGGGACGGTAGAACGCTACCATTATGTAAACCTCGTCGTCATCCTTGAGGGTGAGAACGTCGGTATAATGCATATAGGAGGTAAGGTAATCTTCCTTGGTGGTGGTATCAAATCCGTCGCCCTGATAATAGAGAACGCCGCATTCGCCTTCTTCCCATTTAATGGGCTTTCCGTCCTTATCGGTGGCGGAAACGTATACGGGATAGTTGGACTGATAATAGTAATAACGGTTATCGTGGGCGGGAGTTGCCGTCGCGTGGGAATCGCCGTAATAAAGGTTGCCCTGTGCATCCTCCTTATTCATTACACCGTAGCGGTTTGAATAGAAGTTGATAGTGCCGTCATCGTTGGTGTTGGCGGCGAGATATGCGTCGTCTATCTTGGCGGTAATAACGTTGCCGTTGGTATCTACAACGTCAACGCTAAGGTCAACGGTATAATAAATACGGAGAGGAACGACCTCGTCACGGTTGGAGGTATAGGTTATTACGCCGTCATTGTTGCTGATCTTATCGTAAATGAGAGGGAGTGCTTCGGGAATGGCGGTAACGCGGAGCTCCTGCTTGGAAACGCTGGTTCTGTAATAGTTGCCGTCCTCATCGAGAGCTACGGTGTATACGTCCTTAACGATTACGTTTATAGCCTCGCTTACCTTGAAGGTAGTGCCGATAATCTCGTTTGTGATGATATCGGAGGGAGTGCCGACTACGTAATTTCTGGTTCTCGTTCTGGTGATAACGCCCGTTTCCTCGTCAACGGTATCGGTAAAGGTGCCGCCGGAGGCTTCTGCGGTAACGGGATATATCTTGCCGAAGAGGGTAACTGCCTTGAATTCCTTGATCTCCATATAATCGCCGATGAAATCGACGTAGGTAAGAGGAACGTCAACCTCTACGTCACCCTGCGTAACGGTATCCGTAAGAGGAACGAAGGCTTTTTCGTTTATTTCTACGAGAATGCTTTCAAAGGTATCACCAAGGTCCGCGCCCGTGATGGGGAAATATTTATCCACGTAGTTGATATTATCTATAATATCCTGCTTGGTTCCCTCATAGGAAAGGGGGAGCTGCTCGTAGTTCCAGGTGTGGGTGGAATAATTTGCGGTATAGTTATAGCTTATGGTACGGCTTGCCGCTTTCCACGCCTCAAAAAGGGCGTAGGTATTCTTTGCTACCGAGGTACCCTCGTTTTTAAGGTAATTGGCAGGATCCATTACCACGTTTGCATTGCTCGTAGCGGGAAGGTCTACGCCGATACCGTATACGGTGGGAGAAATACCGTAGTTTTCGGTAATGCGGGAGCGCTGATAAGCCGCAGTAAGAAGGGTCGCGAAGGATACGTACTGGTTGGTGGGATCACCGTGGTTACCGCGGTTTGCGAAGGTGGGTGCGTACCAGTCCTTGGTGGAGGCTACGTTTGCAACGCCGTCGGTGAGAAGAATAACTACGGGGATCCTTCCCTCGGTAGCGGAAGCGTTAGCGAGTATCTTCATACCCATATCAACGCCGATCTGCACGTTGGTGCCCCACTGGCTTACGCTGAAGGTTTCGGAGGTGGCTCTGTTGGAGCCCACGGGAGTAGCGGTTGCGGTATAATAATAGTTTCTGTTGGTAGAGGTTATGCTGAGCACGTTGTCCTTGGCGTTGTAATAATCAAGGGGAAGCAAAGTTTCCGCTTCACCGGAATATGCAACTATCGCATAACGGTTGTTTTTGTTTTCGGTAATGCCCTTAATAAGCACGTTTGCTTCCGCAACAACCTTTTCAAGGCGGGAGGTCCTGTTGCTTTCCTCGTACATCGAGGTGGAGTTATCGAGAATAATAACTACGTCTACGGATGCATCGGAGGAGGTGGTGGTAGACACGGAAGTGGTAGAGCCCAACGCGGAGCCTACTACCATAAAGTTACTGTCTATCTCCAAGCCGAGAGAATCTGCGGTGGCTTTATCGAAATCCGAATAGAGAGGAAGCTTGCTTTCGTCGTCAAGCCAGGTATATACGGATTTATCAAACCAAACTCTGCCCGAATAGCGGTTACCGTCCTTATCGGTACCGAGCATTGCGGTGTAGTTATTGGCTGTGGAGGGGTCTGCTACCGCACTCTGATTCTGTGTGACGTTAGCCACAACGGGAATAGAGAAGGTGGGCAGACAGGGGATAATGAGGCATAGCGCGATTATTACGCAAAAAAGTCGCTTTGCTATCTTTACTCCGTTTTTCATAGTTAAATTTCCTTTCCGAATAGTGGTATGAGTTTTTATTCATCGGTTGCGTTTGCCTGAAGTCTCAGACATTCGTTGAAGCAGACACCGATAAGGTCTGTCGGCTTTTCCTTATGCAAAAAGGGACAGGTGCCGCAATCACCGTAGTGAGGGTCGGAATATATGCAATCGGTGGTGGTTACACTTCGCCATCGCCTGCCGTTTGGCGTATAGCGGGGTACCGTCTCGAAATCTATATATTCTTCTATCCAGATATCAAACTCGGGATCGTAATTAAGAGTAGTTTCCAAGCTGTCATTATCTAAAAAATACGTTCGTGTTTTCTTTTCTTCCATAATGTGCCCCTTTTAATTTTTGTAAGTAAATTATAAATTAAAAACTAAAATCAGAAAAGACCCATATAAAAAAAATAATATACAATTTTTCAGCCCGCAAAAATAGATAAAACAAAAAAACTCCCCCAAAAAAGGGAGTTTTTTGGGGGAACGCTTCGTTCGCCGAACGAACGCTATTTCATCATATGCTTTTGCAAGGCGTGTCTATCGCTCACGCCGAGCTTTACGTATATTGCTTTGATATAATTGCGGATGGTGGATTCGGAAAGCTCCATATACGCGGCAATATCCTGCGCAGACCATCCCCTGCTGTACAGCATTGCAATGGCAAATTCGGTTGGCTTGAGCAGCGAGGTGATCTTTTCGGAGGTATTTACGTTGTATATTTCACGCCAGCCCGCGCTGAAAACGTCGGTTATGGCGATTATCTGCTCGTACTCCTTGGGATGGCTGCGTTTAAAGTACACCTCGATCATTCCGTAAAGCAAGCTGTGATGCTCGGCTATGGGCTCTACGAATCGGTCATTACCTGCGATGCTCCACAAAAGTTCAAAGCGCTTTTTGGCTTCGTCTATACGGCGGAGACTCATTAACGCCATAACGGCAACGATATGAGCGTATATGGCGGGAACGGGATATAATTGCTCCGAAAGGGCAAGTCCCATATCCGCTATGGCAAGAGCACGGGAATAATCATTTTCAAGATACGCATGGTGTGCCAGCAGATAGCACCCCCACAAACGGTAGCCGTGAGGGAGATAACGAAGGTAGTCCTCCAATCGGGGAACGCCTTCGGGAACAGGCTGATGCCACAAAACGGAAGCAGACAAGGAGGTAAGCACACCGATAGCCTTTATCTCCTTGGGTGCATCCGCGCTTATCTCTTTTTTGAAAAGCTCCCGCATATTTGCTATAGCTGCGGAAGCCTTATGATGATTTCCGCGGGCAAGATTTGCGTATATACAAATTACCGCCGCGGAATAACGCAAGTGAGGTTCCTTGCTGTTAAGATAAGGTTCTGCTGTTTCGATAGCCTTTTCGGGCTGACCGGTGTAATAGTAATATTCACCCAAGGCTATGGCGCGGTCGTCCTCGTCGTGCAGAGACACTATGTATTCTGCGCATTTGCCCGGTTCAAAGGAGCCCGTCATCAAGGGCATAGGGCGTCCGTAGGTCTTTGTCTCATGCTTTTCGGCATGGACTTCGGTTACGTTGGAAGAAATATCGGCGTTCTTTGGAATAAACCAAGTTCTGCCTATTTTCTGTGCACCCGCAATTTTGCCCGATGCCGCCCATTTCTGTACGGCTCGGACGGTGACACCGAGACGTTCCGCCGTGACGGAGGCGGATTCAAAATCCTTATTGTTCATAAAAATTAAAACTTAAAGGGCAGATATTCCGAATTATGCTTGCCCGTATTCTTGTTTTCCACTATAAGCACCCTTGCGTCTTCGGAAACGACTATATTGTGCCAAGCGCTCTTTTTTACTACGTAGGAAAGGAATTTTTCCATAACGACCTCACGTGCGTCTTCGCCCATAAAGAGGGACGCGCTTCCTTCAAGAAGGATGAACACCTCGTCTGTCTCGTTATGTCTTTCAAGATAGGTAATTCCCTCCTTGGTGAACATAGGCGCGTAATTAAGATACGCTATACGCCATTCACCGAAGTTAAAATGGGAAAAATATCCTTCTCCGTTATAATCCAGAACCAAAAGCTCGTCCATATTACTTCTCTTTTCTTATAAGAATGTTAAGATAATCGGGATAAAGCTGAGACGCCATACCGCCGTCCACTATAAGCTCGGAGCCCGTTACGTTTTTGGAAAGATCGGTACCGAAATACCACACCGCGTTGGCGATATCGTCAAAATCGGAAATATCTCCCAATGGAGTAAGCTTTCCGCTTATAGCGCTGCTTCCCATCGCCTCCCAACGGGCAGTTTTGATAGTGCCGGGAAGCACCACGTTACTGCGTATGCCGTACTTGCCGAGATCGACTGCGAATGCCTTTGACATAGAATTTATACCGCCCTTGGAGGCGCAGTACGCGCTTCTGTTGGGAATGGCACGGTAGGCGGTGTTGGAGCTGATAAAGACTATACTTCCCTTCCCCTTTTCCCGCATACGGAGTGCCGCCTGACGGACGATGGTAAAGTTCCACACGAGGTTGGTCTCAAAAACTCTGCCGAACTCCTCTACGGGAACGGAAAAGAAATCCATTCCCTTGGCGGGATCGGTTCCAAAGCCGAGATCTGCGGCGCAAAGGACTACCGTTTCCACGAAGCGTCCCGTTGCATCAATATCGTTAAAAATATCTATTACCTGCTGCTCGTTGCGGATATCACATTCATATCCCTTTGCAAAAACGCCGTAGGTATCGGCAATTTTCTGTGCAGCCACAACAGCGTCCGCACCCTTTCTGCCGGTAACGAAAACGTCCCAGCCGCCCTTGGCGAATACCTCGGCTATGCGATAACCCGTGCCACGGCAGGCGCCGGTTATAAATACTGCGTTGCTCATTGTAAGCACTCCTTAAAAATAGAATTCGCTCTTTGCGGGACGGATATCGGTAAGCGCGCCGGTATAATGGCGGAGAGTGTGAGGCTGATAGGGATGCTTAAGGCATTCCTCTTCGTTTATCTCTATACCCAAGCCCGGCTTATTGGGAATGGTGATATAGCCGTCCTTATATTCGAGGGATTCGTTGGTAACGTCCTTGCGCCACTCAACGTCGCTGTACATAATTTCAAGAATTGAGAAGTTGGGACAGCAAGCGGCTATCTGCAGGGTTGCGGCGTTTGCCACGGGGCCCGAGGGGTTGTGAGGTGCAAAGGGAATATAATACGCCTCTGCCACTGCGGCAATCTTCTTAAGCTCCATAATACCGCCTGCGTGGGATATATCGGGCTGGATATAGTCGGCGGCGCGCATTTCAAACAGATCCTTATAGGATTTAAGGGTATAAAGTCTTTCCCCTGCGGAAATGGCAACGGGAGATTTATCACGCACTGCCTTCAACGCTTCAAGATTATCGGGAGGAGTGGGCTCTTCAAAGAGCATAGGCTTGAATTGCTCTAATTCCTTGGCGATCTTTATGCCCGTAGGCACGTTGAATCTGCCGTGGCCTTCGATAAGCAGGTCCACGTCATTGCCGACTGCATCTCTTACCGCGCCGACACATTCAAGAGCGGTGTTAAGGTCCTTGTTGGAAATTTCAAGGTAGGATTTTCCGAAGGGATCCCACTTCATTGCAGTAATGCCGCGCTGAACGGCGATACGTGCTTTTTCGCCGAATTCTTGGGGAGTTTTTGCGCCCGCAAACCAGCCGTTTACGTAAATACGCACCTTATCGTTTACTCTGCCGCCCAAAAGCTGATATACGGGCACACCGAGATGCTTGCCCAAAATATCCCACAGCGCGCATTCAACTGCGGAAAGGGCGGACATAAGTACTGCGCCGCCGCGCCAATATGCATCGCGGTAGATATCGTGGAAGTGCTTCTCCACGTCAAGAGGGTTTTTTCCCACAAGATATTCCTTGATATGCTCCACTGCGCCGAGAAGAGCTTTTTCCTTATATTCGAGAGTTGCTTCGCCGACACCGTCTATACCCGAATCGGTGTATATCTTAACGAATACCCAGTTAGTGCGGAAGCAATCCACAGTAAAACATTTAACGTCTGTTACCTTCATAGCTTTATCTCCTTGTATATCTGCGGAACTACTTTATTTTCGTAATTAAATATATCTGCCGTTTTGTTATCAAGTAAACCTATATGGATGGGAACTGCCTTTTGAGGGGAAACGCGGCAGGCGAACCGCTCTGCGTCAAAGGCGTTCATATTGTTGCCCACTCCGTTTACGGGCAGGAAGAGGGCGTAAATATCCCTTGGAAGATCGGAAAAGATATCCTCGTTATACAAGGTGTCGCCCGTTACGTAATAGCGGTATTTTCCCGTATCCATTACCACGCCGATGGCGTAGGGGTCGCTGTGCTCTGCCTTTACTGCCGTAAAAATAACTTTCTTTTCCGTCCAAGAGGAGTGGCGGTTAAAGCAAACGTAATTGTTGTTGCCGCCGAAAAGACGGACCTTTTCCCACACGGAGCGGGGAGAAAGAACGGTTATACCCGAATCCGCGGTAATAAACCGCTTTACAGTCTCGGGGTCGTAATGGTCGATATGATCATGGGTGAACACGAGAACGTCGGGCTTGATATCAAAAAAGGCTTCGTCAACGGGGACGCGGCGGCAGCCTTCGGGATTGAGCGACTTAAGGCTGTCAGAAAGATAAGGGTCTACCATAACGGTAAGACCGTCAAATTCAAAAAGAAGTCCCGCCTGTCCGAGCCAGGTTATTTTTGTCATAGCGCACTCCGAAAATGATTTGTTTATATGATTTTAGCACAAATAAGAGCGGTAGTCAACCCATAACTGTTCGCCCAGCGAACAATCACCCCAACAATCACCCCGACAATCACCCCAAGAAGCCTTACGGCTTCTTGGGGACCCCGATAAGAAAACAAGCCCTTCGGATACCCGAAAGGCTTGTGATAAGGTATTCTATTTGTCGAAGACCAGAAAGACTACCATAATAATGACACCGATGACAAGATAAGTAACGCCGACCAAGCACATAGGTAAATTAAAGGGCTTGCGGGTCTCCTCTTTTTTTGCGCGGTAATCGTAGTAGGTTTCGGGCTTGTTGTAATAGGATTCTCTTTTGAACAGGTTGAAAAAGCTTTTTGCGGAATAACCGAAAATATCAAACCCGCCCTTGGATGATACCCATCCGAGAACGCTTACGCATATAAACAGTAAGCCCGGAATGCTGAAGCAATCCGAAAGGATCTTGAGGATGGGCAAAAGCTCGCTCTGATTAAACAGATCCCACAAGACGGCGCACGCAACCGAAAAGGCGAGCGCCACGCCACTGAGTATAAGATAAGTTTTCTGTGATTTTTTCATATTTTCAGTATACCTTAAGCCTGCTCAAGCTGTGCCTTATACTTTGCAAACTCTGCATCGTTGCACTGTACGAAATGTCCGGGAGCGACCTCACGGAGAGAGGGCTTATCTACGGAATAATCGTGCTCTGCAAGAGGCTTGTAAACTATACGCTGTCTGGTCTTTTCATAGATAGGATCGGGCAGAGGTATAGCGGAAAGGAGAGATTTTGTATAAGGATGCATAGGATGCTTGAAAAGCTCATCCGAGGTTGCAAGCTCAACCAGCTTACCGAAGTACATAACGCCGATACGGTCGGAGAAATATTTAACTACGGAAAGGTCGTGAGCGATGAACAAAATGGTTAGACCAAGGCTGTGACGAAGATCGTTGAGCAGGTTGATTACCTGTGCCTGAATGGAAACGTCAAGGGCGGAAACAGGCTCGTCGGCAATGATAAGCTCGGGCTGCATTATGATAGCGCGGGCTACGCCGATTCTCTGCTTCTGACCACCGGAAAATTCGTGAGGATAACGGCTTGCGTGCTCACGGACAAGTCCGACAAGCTCAAGCATTTCGTAAACCTTCTGGTCGATAACCTTTTTATCTCTTTCGCCGCGGATGATAAGTCCCTCGGAGATGATCTCGCGAACGGTCATACGGGGGTCAAGAGAAGCAACGGGATCCTGGAATATCATCTGGATCTGTGTAACGAGCTTTGCCTTTCTTGCCTTGCGAAGCTCATTGCTGTACTCTTTCTTGAGTGCGGGCTTTTCTGCCTCGGTAGCGCGGGAAAGGAGTGCTCTGTACTTTGCGTTGACAGCGGCAACCATCTGCTTGGAATACTGCTTATCGCAGTTCTTCTGGTCAAAACGGGCACGCTTTATATCAGCCTTGCGAGCTGCGATACGCTGTTTAAGCTCCTGAGAAAGAAGATTCTTTTCGGTAGGATCTGTAACGGTAGCGATCTTTTCGTTGTATTCCGCCTTCGCCTTTCTGATATCCTCCTGATAAGAGAGGATACCTGCGCTGATACGGATTCCCTTGAAGAAAATGCTGCCGGAGGTGATATCGTAAAGCTTGATGATAGAACGTCCGGTGGTGGTCTTACCGCATCCGGATTCACCAACCAATCCGAATACCTCACCCTTCTTTACCTCGAAGCTGACGTCGTCAACTGCTTTGGTGGCACCGAAGTATTGGCAAAGATGCTCTACCTTAAGAAGTGTTTCCTGATTATTGGTCATTTTGGACACCTCTCTTTTCTTCCATTCTTGCGATACGATCGAGAATAGCCTTGGGAGGCTCTACCTTGGGCGCATCGGGATGCAGCAGCCAAGTAGCTGCATAGTGAGTATCTGTGATCTTGAACATGGGAGGCTGACGCTCAAAGTCTATCTTCATTGCGTACTTGTTACGCTGTGCAAAAGCATCGCCAACGGGAGGATAAAGCATATCCGGAGGTGTACCGGGAATAGCGTCCAGCTTTTCGTTGGTATCCAGATCGGGCATAGAAGAAAGAAGTGCCCAAGTATAAGGATGTGCGGAGTGATAGAAGATATCCTCGGAGGTGCCGTACTCAACGATCTTACCTGCGTACATAACAGCGATACGGTCTGCCATATTTGCAACTACGCCGAGGTCGTGAGTAATGAATATGATGGAGAGCTGTCTTTCCGCCTTGAGACGGTTGATAAGCTCAAGTATCTGGGACTGAATAGTAACGTCCAGCGCGGTGGTAGGCTCGTCACAGATAAGTATATCGGGGTCAGCAGCGAGAGCGATAGCGATAACGATACGCTGTCTCATACCGCCGGAGAACTCGAAGGGATACTGGTTGTATCTCTTGCGGGGCTCGGATATACCAACCTCTTCCATAAGCTTGATAGCTCTTGCCTTTGCGATACGCTTGGTTACCTTGTTAACAACGCCGGAAGCGTTTGCCTTAAGGAAGTCGATGAGTGCAACCGCCTTTGCATCGAAATCGCAGTTATCGTTTGCGGCGATAAGCTCCTCAAAGTGGGCAACCATACGGTCGATCTGGTTAAGCATATTGCGCTTAACGAGCTCAAGATCGGTATAGGAAGCGGGAACTACCTTCCAATCGGGCTCCTTGCCCTTTGCAACGCGGCGGTCGTAATCTGCCTGCTGCTTTGCAAAACGCTTTGCTTCCTTGGGGTTTTTAACCAAGCCGTTGAAGTATTTGTCGATCTCGGTCTTGAAGCCGGATGAGAAGGTGTAAACCAAGCTGTCCTTCTTTATATCGAGAAGGTCGATGGTTTCGATAACCTTCTTGGAAAGGATCTTGTGTGCGCTTTCGCAAGCCTTCTTATCAAGCTTTTCTGCCTGGAATACGGAACGGTACTGCTTGAGAACTGCGATAGCCTCTTCCATTTCCTTGCAGGAGACCTTTGCGGAATATACGAGTGCCTGTTTGGCGTCCGCGATAAAGGAGAGCATAAACTTTTCGTCAAGATACTGACGGAGGTAAGCGTTAAGCTCGGGAACGGGCTTGTTGGGAACCTCTTTTTCACCGCTGAAGGTGAGATAATATCCCATTGCGAAGAAGTTGGGCTGCTCGAGAGCAAGTGCTTCCTCAAGAATAGCGTTTATCTTGGTAAGCTTCTCTGAAACGATCTTAAGGTCCTTTATGCCTGCCATCATAGCGGCACAGCTTGCACGGAGGGCGTCTGCCTTAACGGAAACTACCCAAGGATTTATGGAAGTAAGTGCAAGATTTTTTACGTTCTTAATACGGTAGTTGCCGTCCTTAAGAGCGTTCTTTTCGATTTCGAAAAGAATATCAACTATATCGGAAACAGCCTCGGAAGCGGCGGAACGTGCTACGTTGTAGGCATTCTCAAGCTCCAGATGCTTATATTCGAATTTATCGAAATCCTTACACTTTGCGGTAAGTGCCGCAGCTTTGGAGGCGTCGTCCTTTGCGATAGCCTCGATCATACGCTTATTAAGGGTTTTGAGATACTTGTTGAAGTTCTCGCGGCTTTCACGCTGACGGGATTTTCCCTTAAGGATCATCGCTTCGGTCAGCTGTCTGCCGATCTTTATAATGGGGTTAAGGCTGGACATAGGATCCTGGAAGATCATTGCGATCTTATCGCCGCGGATCTTATGGAATTCATCCTCGGGGATCTTAAGAAGATCCTTACCGTCGTAAATGATCTCGCCGCCCTCAATTATAGAGTTGCCTGCAAGAATACCGAGGATAGCCTTGGAGGTTACGGATTTACCGGAGCCGGATTCGCCTACTATTGCAAGAGTTTCGCCCTTTGCAAGGTCAAAATCGATACCGCGTACCGCTTGTACCTTACCGTTGGTGGTACGGAAGGATATGGTAAGGTCTTTTACGTGAAGCTTATTTTCCATATCAGTCCTCAACTCCTCTCGTAGACGGGTTAAATGCATCTCTGAGTCCGTTACCGAAGAGGTTGAAGGAGATCAGAAGAAGCGAAATGAACAATGCGGGGAACAGCATTGCGTGAGGTGCAGACGTCATTGCCGTCTGACCCTGAGACATAAGAACGCCGATAGACGTACCGAACAGCTCCTGAAGGTTGATTATACCGAGGTAGGTAAGGTTGGTTTCAGAGCTGATAACGCCGGGGATTACAAGCGCGCAGCTTGTAACTATGGTACCAAGGGAGTTGGGGAATACGTGCTTGAACATCAGTCTCCAGTCGGAAGCACCGAGAGTTCTTGCGGCAAGAACGAATTCCTGACCCTTGAAGCGGTAGAACTGTTTTCTTGTAAGAGCAGCCATGCCCAGCCATCCCGTCAAAATAAAGGCGAAGATGAAGGAAGGAACTACGCCTACCTTTTCAGCCAGGTGGAGCTGGAACAGAGTAGCAACGACTATGAAGGGAACGCCGCTGAGAATATCGGAGATACGGTCAAGTAAAAGATCGATCCAACCGCCGTAGTAGCCCTGAATTGCGCCGTAAACCGCACCGATACAAAGGTTGATTGCAGATACGACGATAGCGAAAATGAGGGAGAAGCGGGCGCCGACACCGATAGCGGTGAACAGACACTGACCCATAGAGTTGGTACCGAAGATATAAGAGGGCTCAAAGCCGTTAACGTACTGATAGTAGTTATAGTAGCAGATACGAACGGTGATAGAGCCGGATTTTACGTGGCCGTATACGTAGTTGCCGGGGTCGGACTCTATACGAAGGCTGTCGTACTTGATCTCAACCGTATTGTCGTCTTTATCCCTATAGGTCATAAGCTTCTGGTTGGTGGAGTATGCGGGAACCAGATTTCCGTCGGAATCGGTATAAGGAGTGCCTTTGGCGTCCTTTACCTTGTACCAGATATTGGGGTTATCCTTGATACCCTCGATATCATCGGCGTGAACGTAAGGATATATTACCTGTATACCGGTTTCGTTCTGGAAATCCTGAATACGCTGGAATTCCGCAAAGGAAACGGTACGGTAAAGCATACCGCGCTCGTAATACTTGTTGTTTTCGATGGTGTAGTAGGTAACGTCGCGCCATTTGCCGCGATATTTTTCCTTCTGAACGGTTTTTCCAACCTCGCGGAGGAAGGGGTTGTAGCCCGTTTCCATACCGATAGCCTTCCAAGCGAGAACCTGTGCTTCGGACTGGCTTTCGTGAGTAACGGCGCCGTCGAAAATGCCGAGATTCTTCTCTGCTATCCAAGGGATAAAGGGAGGATGCTTGGTGTAAACCGTGTCTGTATGAATTACCTTTTTGTCTTCTTTTTCATCGTAAATATGGTAGCCGGAAACCAAAGGAGAAATTATAGAGAACACAACAAGGAACAAAATGATCCAAGCGGCTACTACGGAAGACTTATTTTTCTTGAAGCGGATCATAGCATCGGCAAAATAGCCTCTGGACTTGGTCTGCAGCTTTTGGTCGTGTATATTCGCGTTGAGCTGTTGGAATTCAAACTGCTCGGCGGGAATATGCTCGTATACGTTATTATCCATAGATATATACCCTTCCCTGCCGAAGGTTCGGCAGAAAAGCTTTTTCTCCTTTCTTTCTTATTTCTTGGAACCCATACGGATTCTGGGGTCGATAAAGCCGTAGCTGATATCAACGATGATACTTGCAGCCAGACCGATTACGGTATAGAAGAAGGTGTTCATAATGAACATAGGATAGTCGGGTGCGTTTATGGAGTTGATGTAGAGCTGACCTACGCCGGGGATGGAGAAGATCTTTTCTATAATGAGAGAACCGGACATAACGCCGATGAAGTTACCGAAAATGGAGGGCAGTACGACTACCATACAGTTTCTGAATGCGTGGCGTACGGTTGCCTGCGCCTTGGTAAGACCCTTCGTGCGGGCAAGGAGCATAAATTCGCTGGTAAGTACCTCGGTAAGCTCGGCACGGGTGGTTCTGGTAAAGCCTGCGATAACGCCGAAGGAAAGTGCCATAACTGCGGGAAGCATGGAATGGAACATTTCCCAGGAGAAGTAATCCGTTCCCGCCTTCATAAGGAAGGGGAACCAGCCCAGCTTATATGATAATACGTACTGAATGACGAATGCATACACGAATGAGGGCACGGAAATAACCACCATCGTGAGAGTTGAAATGGTGTGGTCGATCCACGTATTCTTTTTAAGCGCCGCAATAATACCCAGAATTATACCTATTGGTATACTGAATATTATGGAGTACAGGTTGACCAATACGGTTGCGGGCATCTTCTGGTACAGAAGCTGGAATACGTCGCGTCCGACGTAGAGCTTGTCCGACAAGCCCCAGTCCCATTTAGTAAGTACGTCCTTGAGGAAAATGCCGAACTGCACAAGCAAGGGCTTGTTGTAACCCATAGCTTCACGTCTGAGCTCGATAACCTCTGCGTGAGGGTCATCGGGCGAAACGGCTGCGGGAGGCAGCATTCGGATGAGTATGAAGCACATACCGGTAATGATAAATATCGTTACCAGCATTAGCAACGTTCTTTGAACAAGGTATTTAAACATAAATTTTCCTCCGGTTTTAACACGGTATACGGGGATACACTTAAGTATTTCCCTCCGGTTATAATAAGTGAGCAAACAGCAATATAATACCGGAACAAAAATACCTGCTCCGGTATTATATTGCGTGCAGGGACTATATTTCAAGTCCCTGCACAATGATACGGATTAACTTACCGTTTTATATCTTAGTACTTGAGCTCGCCGCCCTGTTTTTCGATATAAGCAGTCCATTCTGCGTCAGTGAAGTTGTACTTGGTGTAAGCGATGCCGCCACGGCCCATTACGGGGTTGTACTCTTCAACAACGTAGTAAACCTGCTGAGAAAGAAGTGCCATGGAGCCGTCTTCCAGCATAGGCAGGTAGTTAAAGTTCTTGAGGATGGTGGTTTCGAAAGCTGCGAGGATCTCGAGACGAACTTCGATATCAACCTGGCCGTCGCCGTAGTTGTAGGTCTTGCCGTCAACTTCTACTGCTGCGCCGTTAAGAGCGTCAGACCACTGCTTGAGGTTGAGAGTTACGTCTTCGCCATCGATCTTGATGGTCATATCGGTAGCTTCGGGATTGAACCAAGCTGCATCGTATGCACGTGCAGAGTTAACGTAAAGGTCGGTAAGAGAGAAGGGGTTAAGAGCGGAGCCGGACCAACCGCCGAGAACGGTGTCAGACATACCGGACTTGATCTTATTGGACCAATCGTTGCCGTAAGGAGCGGACTTGTAGAATTCGATCTTGCCTTCGAAGGGAGTGCCCTTGATAACTTCAGCAAGAGTATCGTTGAGGTAGTTGATGGTGGTGGTCATGAAGTCGGAGTCGGAAGTAATTGCGTACTCGATCTTGATGGCCTGATCGGACTTGCCGTCCTTATCGGTATCGGTGATGTAGCCCTTTTCGATAGCTTCATCAAATGCCTGCTGGAAGAAGTCGCGTGCGCCTTCAACGTCATAACCGGTGATGGACTCAACTGCTTCGTCAAGAGTATCGAACTTGGAGGTATCTACTGCGTAGAATTCGCAGAGAGCTCTCTTAGCCTGATCGGTATCACGGTACTTAGCACCGGTTTCGGGATCGTAGATATAAGCGGAGCCTATAAGACCGAATGCGCCGGAACGAGCGGGAGATACGGTGGATGCGAACAGATCCTTATCGTAGGAAAGTGCGAGAGCCTGCTTGAAGGAGGTGAGCTGGAGGGTTTCGAGGTCCTGCTTGGTCTGGTCGAAATCTTCTGCAGCTTCACGGGTAGCGATAGCCTCAGCGTGGCCGTTGAGGATGAGGAAGAAGGTTGCGGTTGCGGGAGTAGCGTAGCAGTATTCGGAGCTACGGTAGCTATCGTAGTCGTCAGCCTGGAGGCCGTAACCCATAAGCTCGCCCTTAAGGAACATAAGCTTTCTGGTTTCTGCTTCAGGAACTACCTGGCAGTCGATAGCGGTGGTCTGGTACATAGGATAGTACTTGCCATCTTCGGGATCGCAGTAGATGTGCTTGCCATCGGTGTAACCGAACCAGTTTTCGTTCTTTTCAAAGCGCATAGCCTTGTCTTCCTGATAAGAAACCATCTTATAAGGACCGTAAGACATAGTGGTCTCTACGCTGGTGTTGTAGGTAGAAAGGTAAGCGTCGCCTTCCTTCTTGAGGCAGGACTCGTAAAGATCTTCGTATACGAGCCAGTTGCCGGAAAGGTTGTAAAGGAGGTAGAAGCCGGAGAGAGACTTTTCAAGTACGAGAGTGATCTGGTAATCGCCGGTCTTCATAATACCAACGTTAGCGAAATCAAACTCTTCGTAGGTCTTCTCGTAAGATACGTAGTAGCCGAGTTCGTCCTTGGATTCGTTGCTCCAAATGTCAGATCCGGTGAAGGAGTAGAGAAGCTCGATAGACTCGTCGGTAATTGCTACGTAGCCTTCTTCGTTAGCGAGAGCTTCGAGAGAAGCGTATACGCCTTCAGGGAAGTAGCCTGCATAGTCAGCGAGAGAGTCGCCGCCCATCCGAGCGTAACCGTAGGTAAGACCGAAGTAAACAGCAACACCGTCAGCAGTGGTGTAAGCGCCGTCTTCGCCCTTAACGAGGTCAGTGAACTTGAAGTTCATAGCAGCGCCGTCTGCGGAGTTAGCTTCCCAGATGGTTCTGCCGCTGTTGTAGTAATCTCTACCGCCTGCGATAGCGAGGTCGCCATCCATGTAATCGGTAGCACGGTAGTTGATAAGCTCAGAGTTGAAGAGCTTTTCCATGGAGTAAACGTAAGTGTCTGCGTTGATGGGGGTGCCATCCTGCCACTTAGCGTTGGGGTTAAGGTCGATAACGTATGCGTAGCCGGAGGTAGCATCCTCGGGAATGTTGAACTGAGGATGTGACTTCTTGATGTCTTCGGTAACATCAACAGGCAGAGCTGCTGCCATTTCGGGAACGATTACGTAACCGGAATAGGGATCCTTGCCTTCAACGGGATTGAGCTCGTCGTTGAAGATGAAGGTGTAAAGGCCGGAAACGATGAAATCGAGAGGATAAGAATCGTCAGCGGTCTCATAGGTGTGGGGGTTCCAGTTGGTTGCGAGGGTGGAAACAGAATCCTTCCAAGTGAAGTCGCCTTCAAAGGTTTCTACAACGATCTCGGTGTTGGATTCGTCGCCGGATGCATCGGTAGAGGTGTTGCTGGTTTCGCCGGTGGGATTACATCCAACGAGAGCGAAAAGCATTACTGCTACGAGCACAAAAGCAAGAATTGAAGAATACTTTCTCATCTTTGTAGTTTCTCCTTGTGTTTGTTTTTTTATGATAGTTCTTATGAAGGAACGAATATGTTACAAGCAACCTGACCGAAGAAAGCTGCCTATAGCATATACGTTTCTTACTATAAGAATCTATTCGGTGTGATTATAACACATTTATTTTCATCTGTCAATTTTTTTGTGAGAATTTATGATATTTTACAACTTTTCCGTTAATAAAACCCATATTTTTTGGGTACAACGCTTCTTTTTGTGCAAAAAACATAAAAAATCGACCGTTTTTTTCCAAATAAAAGAGTAAAAGCAGGACGGGAAGCGAAGGATATTATAATTATTTATTCAAAAAACCGTGAAATAATATCCGCGCTCTTAAGTAAAGTCTGAGGTGTGCCGGCGTAATAGGCGGTGGGACGCACACCGACGAAGGAACCGAAGCCTTTTTCGTAGGCGTAGTATCTTTCAACGTAGGCGTCGGATTCGTAGAACTGATGGTCTATCTCCATTTCAAAGCCGATCTCGGTACGGGAGGTCTTTTTGCCGCCGATGATATTGCCCTTTATATCCACCACCGCCTGCTTTTCGACGCATTCGCTGACGATACCGATCTCCTCGGTACGGGCGGGGTTAAAGAAGAAGGAGGGCTGGATTATAACGTAATCGAAAATATCCGTAAGGTTTACCACGTGACCGAGATTTTTGGAAGAGGGGGCGGCTTCGTGGTAATAAGGGATCCACAGCATCTTTTTGCCGTAGGAGTGAACCTTATCGGAAACCACGCGCATGGAGTATACGATGGGGTTGTTGAAGTTTTCTTTGGGAGCGCCGTTATCGAACCGAGTGTAGCCCGAGGTGACTATATCCTCCCCTGCATAGTATATGCCCTGAAGGTTATTATTCCATATTTCCTCGGGAAGGGCGTTTTTGATCATATCCACCGTATCTGCCCAAGCGGGTGCAAAGAGATGGGTAAGGGCGTGGAAGTTTTCCGCAGAGGGCACGGAGAACCACAGCTTTGCTTTGCCGTTGATAGCGACGATGCGTTTGGCGAGGGAAACAGCGTCCGCAACGTAATCCTTCACGTGGTAGTTGGCGGGCAGGCGGTGATCTGCGGTGGCGTGGTATTCGCCCTTGATAATTTCAAAGCGGTTAGGATCGCCGACCATGTCCGCGGTCATATTATCTATGATCTCGTGGGACAGCACCTCGTAATCGTTACCGTCCTTGTCCGTAAAGCGGTTATAGGTGGTTATGGGAATAAAAAGTATCTCGTCTGTTACGGTAAGCAGCTTTTCAAGCTCCGCGTCCGTGGGAGTGTGGTATTTGGTATTGTTATATCCGTTATAGCAGGTGTAAAGAAGCACGCCTTTTTTCATAAACGTTTTTCATCCTTTCCGTGAATTAAGGTATATACATTATATAGGAAATAAACTCTTTGTCAAGCACGCTTGGCGGTTCAGTGGGGCATAAATGTATTTTTGTTAATAATTTGTTCATATCAGTATGTTATCATTGTTACAAACAATAATTAGGAGAAGCTGATATGAACCAAAAGAAAAAAGCAAGGATATTTTTAGTCGTACTCATACTGGCGGCAGCCGCTATAATCGGGCTGGCGATATGGGAAGTGGTGACGAACGGATTTTCATCAAGGTTGATGATACGGTGCGCCGTTCCCTTGGCAGGACTGATACTTGCGGCAGCAAGAGTTTATTCTGCGGCAGGAGGCGGAAACAAGAGGCTGTACGCCCTGTACGAAAAGGAATATAAAGAACATATCAGCGGTGCCTTTGCAAGAAACGAGCAAAAAAAGGAAAAAAAGCTTTTAATGGAGGCTATTAGCTGCTTCAACTCCGACAGATATACTAAAGGAATAGATATACTTCAAAAGCTCATTTCGAAATGCAGTAAGCCCAACGATTACGCCGCGGTATACACGTTCTTGGGACTTATGTATGAGCGAACGGCAAACCGAGAAGCGGCGTTGGAGGCGTACAAAACGGTTTTGAAGTACGATGGCAAGCGCAGCGTTATATGGTCAAACCTCGGTTCTGTCTACAAAAGCAAGGGATTGAACAAGGATGCCGTAACATGCTACCGCAACGCGATTGACATAGACCCGAAAAATTCTTCCGCGTACCATAATATGGGATTTGCATACTTCCAGATGGGGGATTACGGGCAGGCAGTAGAGCTCGCCTCAAAGGCGTACGAGATAAAGCAGCTTCGTCAATCATTGGATTTGATCTGCTTAGCCTACGCCGCATGGGGCAAGGATGAGGAAAGCAAAAAATACTACGATCTTGCCATTTCCGCGGGAGCTGATGCGGAAATACTGCAGAATGCGCTTCAAAAGGCGCTGGCAGGCAGAGTGGCAAAGGAAAGCTTCGTTCCCGTCCCTACCGAAATCGAAAACGCCTGCAACGGATTTTACCGCGAAACCGCGCTACCTTATATGCGCATAGGAATTTTAAATGACGAGACACACAGCCGTATCGGCGGTGCTTCACTGGGCGACGTTCCCCACGACAGCAACGGCAACGAAATGAGATTACTTTGCGCCATAGACTGCACGGAAGTGCGCGGTCTTGCAAACTTCCCCGAAAGCGGTTGGCTTTTGTTCTACATTGCAGACAACAGAACGTACGGCGCGGATTTCAATTTCCCTGCCGAGCAAAAGGATTTTCGAGTTATATACACCCAAACGCAAGACCTGAAAATCGGCAGTGAACCTGAACATAGTGACTTTTTCCCCGTAAAGGGATGCTACAACATCGCTTTCGTTGCCGATACCTGCGCAATGAATTTCTGCGACTACCGCTTTGAGGATACGATGAACAAGCATCTGAAGCGGTCAGGCGCGCCCGAATGGCAGGAGCTGGACGAGGATATCCAAGAAGAAATAACCGAAAGATTTGTCAACGTGGGACATCACTTATACGGCACTCCGATGTTTGCACAATACGATCCCCGCGAAAACGACGAGTACAAGAAATTCGACACCCTGCTTTTGCAGATATCCACACACCGCAACCAAGAGGGCGAAAAGATAGTTATAGGCGACGAGGGTGCTATACAGTTCTTTATTCCTGCCGAAAATTTAAAGAACAAGGATTTTTCGGAAATACTGTATTGGTGGGATTGCCACTAAAAGGGCGCTGCTTTTCGGGTATTGACAAAGTACAAAGCTACGTGTATACTTAAAGTGCAGGTTGGTAATTACAAACCTGCACGAATTTTTCTTCATTTTACAACTTCTTTACATTTATATATTATAATGTGCAAAACGACACAAAAGGAGAACTGCCATGAAACGTTATACGGCTTTGGTTTTGTTATTTTTAATGCTCATCCTTGTCCTTTCCGCCTGCGACGGCGGCGGGGAGGTAAGCGACGTGAGTAAAAGGGAGGAAAGCGAGGAAAAGGAATACTCCAAGCCTGAAACAAGTAAGGGAAACGATGAATCCGAGGTGATAGAGGAGCCCTACGTTCCCGATACCAACGAGCACGGAGCCTTCAGAATTTCAAGCATTGACGATTTCGTTGACGAAACGGGAACGCGCTCATATAAAGTATACGCGCCATACACCGATACCTATACCATTGAGGGCGAGGGTGTTACGGGAATTACCTTGACCCAAGAGGAAACGGTAATTGCCGAGGGAATGGACGGGCTTAACGTAGCCCTTAACGAGGACGGCGTATATACTCTTACGGTAAAGGCGGAGGCGAAGGCGGACTTCAAGATCACCGTTACTGCGGACAACCACGTAATTACCCTACCCTACGATATTCCCGAAAACAACGCTCCCATCGAATACGACGTTTACGGCAACGACGAGCTGGTTGCCGCAGAGGTAAACTATATAAAGCGCGCGGGCGGTACTTATATATACTCAAACAACCCCGAGCAGTTTGCCGCACAGCACGTGGGCAAGGCGTTTATGCGCAACGAAGGGCTTGTGGGCGACGTTTACGTTACCTTTGAGCACGCAAATTATTCGGGAAGCAACGCGTATCTGGGATATCAGCTTAAAAACAACACCGACCACGACGTATATATCACCGTTACCAACGTAGGTTATCAGTGGACGGGCACGTGGTTCGGTCAGCTTGCGTGGTATGATTTTTACAATACCTCATTCAAGCTTCCCGCGGATTACCTCAACGAAAACGGCAGTATTACGAGCAAATACTCCGGTCTCGACTACGCTTACAAAAATTACGAGCCGAGAATATATCAGCCCACTACCTACCGTCTGCCCGCAGGCGAGTATTTCTGGGTAATAGGCGGAACCAGTGCTGACGCTTACAGAAACATAAACGTGGATAATTCCGCAAACCGCCACGTAAACCCCATCCGCTGTGCCAACGGTAACGTAAAGTTTACCGTAACGGGCGGCGAGGTAACGGGTACTATGTACTGCTACACCAACGCTTCTCAGGTCCAGGCGGAGCCCAAGGCGCTGGGCTACGTTGCGGCGGGATATGCACAGCAGTATTCGGGAACAGGAAACCATCACGGCGTTATCGACAACTATATGGAATGGACCTTCGGCGATGACGACAAGGCAGGTATGCTTCCCGTAACCTACACCAACTATTATTCCAACTATATCCCCTCCTCTGCGCCCGCTTTCAATAAGTACAACAGCTTCCCCCATGTGAATAACACCACGAGCTGGATGACGCACCTTAATCCCCAGAACGATCACCGCGCGGTGGGAATGGATATGGTGGAGTTTATCTGGCACGATCAGAACGGAAAAAAGATAGTTATTGATAACGAGCACGCGGACGGCGGCGGACAGCCCGCAAACACCGCAAACTGGATGATAGAATATCAGGACCATTTCACCCTGATAAATCAAGGCGACACCGACCGCACGGTAGTTCTTCATCTCCGCGACCACGGAACGCTGGCGATACTCGTGCGAGACGGTGAAAGCGGAGAGGTGCTTGAAGCCTCCTACACCGCGGGACTCGGCGAAAACAGCGGCGTTTTCAGCAACTACACATACGAAATTACCGTTCCCGCCCACAGCGTAAAGCAGATAACTCTTGATTATCTTCTCGTTGCCTGCTCATACGGCAGCGTTATTCACGCCGCAGAGCTTAAATAATTTCACAATCACCCCGCGAAGCCTTACGGCTTCGTGGAGACCCCGACAATAAAAACATACACCGCCGTTTTTTTCGGCGGTGTTTGGCTTTAAGAATAAAATATGCTTTTTACGGTATCCGTGTTGTCCTCGGAATATTCTATTTCCTCGGAAAGGGTGCGGGCGATACGGATGATATCCTCATCGGCTTCGGGCTTTTCCGCATACAGCAACGATGCGAAAAGCCGTTCGCAAAACAGACAAAAACCAAGGCAGGCTCGGTATTCCTCGGCGGTAAACGCTTCGGTGCAGTGTCTGTAAATAAAATAAGCAAGGGCGCGGCGCAGGACGTCCTCATACTCCGGCATAGGAACAACAGCCGACGAATAGCACGAGAAGGCGTCTTTATGAGAAGGGTCCATATATTCCAGAGAGGAAAGAAGATTTTTCCAGCGCACGTCGGAAATAACAGACGGCCAAACGCCGTATCGGGAGTAAACCGTCTCCAGCCTTGCGGCATAGGGCAGAGAGGTATCCGAAATAAGCGAGTATATCCCCTCTCGGATACGGACGGTCTCGGGAAGAGGCGCGGAGCCGCCTTCCACGCCGTAATCATCAGAAGAAAGTATTATACGGCAGGCTTCCTCGCACGCCATACCGAGACCTGCCTCGGTGCGGTCGCCTGCGTAATTATAAAACCGAGGATGCTCGCGGCAGATGTGGCACAGATGATCCTCGCCGAGGCTGAGAATTATCCTGCACAAGCCCTTTTCGTCAAGATGGGGGCATCTTTCATCGGACAAAAGCTTAAAGTGAGGCATATCCTCATAAGAGATGCTGCTTTTTACTTCCTCTCCGTAGCCGCCGTCAAGGGCGCGGTACAGCGAGAGGGTGTCCTCGTCTATATCTATTTCCCAGCCCACGCAGCAGCTATGGGTGCATTTATCCGCTTTGCATTTAAAGCTTTTATAATATTTGGGTGAATAGGGCTTCATATATTGTCCACCACGTATTCGCGGAGCATAAGCGCGAATTTTTCGGTATTGTTGTATTCCGAGCATTGGGTGGAAAGGACGGCGTTTTCTTCGGGGAATACGATGGAATACTGTCCGTAGGCGCCGTCGGCACGGTATACGCCTTCCCTGCTGTCCACTATCCAGAACTGATAGCCGTAGCTGTTTGACCATTCCCCGCCGTAGCCTGTGGAGATATGAGCGGAGGATGCTTGCTTTACCCAATCTGACGAAACGATCTGCTCTTCCTGCCATTTTCCGCCGTTGAGATAGAGAATACCCAATTTCATCATATCCTCTATATCGAGATACAGACCGCTTCCGCCGAAGGGTACTCCGTCGGGATCGGTTGCCCAGTTGGGCATACCTATGCCGAGAGGGGAAAACAGCTTGCGGTAGGCGTATTTTTGCAACGGCTCGCCAACTGCTTTTTCAACCGCACGGCTGACCAAATGGGTATCGGCGTTGGAATAGCAGAATTTAGTGCCCGACCGGTATTTAAGAGGCTTTGAAAGCATATACGCCATATAATCGGGCATGCCCTCGCCGTTACGGCGGTTTGCGCCCATAAGAAAGGAGCCGCCAAAGCCCGATGACATTGTGAGTAAATGCTCAAGGGTAATGTTTTTTACCTCGCGGTCGGTTACGACGTGTTCGTATTCGGGGAAAAGCTCTGCGATTTTTTGGTCAAGACTTAATTTTCCCTCGTCGATGGCGATGCCCGCAAGGGTAGCAACGAAGCTTTTCGTATGCGAATATATTTGTCTTTCCTTGCGGGGAACGAAGCGGTGTGTCAAAAGGGTTTCTCCGTTTTGGTAGAGAGATACCGCCTCCGCACCGGGGTTATCCTTTTCCAAAGCCTCAATAAGGGCAAGCACTTTTGTTTTCACTTACTTTTACCACCTTATAATTATTGGTGACATTATAGCACTTTTCCGCTATTTTTACAATTATTAATTTCACCCTTTTCACGCGGTTTCCGTCGAATATTGACAAGAATAGAAACCTGTGATAAACTGTAAATACGCAAGACCTTGAAATGAGAGGCAAAATATGAAAAAAATACTGTTATTCTGTTTAATTACACTGCTGTCCTTCGGCGTGCTTTACGGCTGTGTTGAGGATGCCGAGGAGAGCGTTACCGACGTATCGCCCACGGAAAGCGAAGGCGCGGAATCTGTACCCGTTGCGGAAAGCGACGAGACAGTGGAGGAAAGCGACACCGACGACGAAAGCGGTTTTACCGAGGTGAGCGAGGAAATATCCCAAGAGGCAAGCGAGGAAGTATCCCTTCCCGCAGAGTCATCCGTTCCCGCAGAAGCTTCAAAGCCCGAGGAATCCTCCGTTCCCGAAGAATCCTCTAAGCCTGAGGAATCTTCCGTTCCCGAGGAGTCTTCCGTTCCCGAGGAATCTTCCGTTCCCGACGAGACCTCCGAGCCGGAGGTTTCCGAGGAGGTATATACCGATGCGGGCGACGCGGAGTTTATCCCCTCCGGATATCTGCTGTATAACGGCGCGGCGTATTCTCAGGCCTATTTCAACAGGCAGGCTTCGCAGGCGTACGCAGACGCATACGTCAAATACACCGAGACCTTCCCCGGTGTGCGTATTACCGCAATAAATCCCCCCATTTCCTCGATAAATATTAAAAACCCCTACGTTCAGGCGATGATAAACGACCAAGGCAAGGTTCTGGACGATATTGCTTCGGTAATGTACGGCGACGTAAACTATATAAATTTGAGAAGCACCTTTGAAAAGCACAGAGGCGAGTATCTCTTCTTCAAGAGCGATTTCCACTGGACACAGCTTGCGGCGTACTACGCTTACTGCGAATACGCAAAGTCCGTTGGTCTTACCCCCACTCCCCTTTACGCCTTTGAGGACCGCGTGCTGACCACCACCTTTATCGGTCTTACTAACCACTACGCCAACGACGAGCGTGTAAACACCTTCTACGATACGCTCCACGCATATATGCCTCGCAAGGAACACACTTATACGGTATATTACGATGGCGGTATAACGTTAAAGGGTCAGTATGATACCTGCGTGCACACGTATATAGAGACCTATTCCTGCTTCCTTATCGGTGACCAGCCCTATTCGGTTATCGAGGTTCCCGAAAACGACCCCGAAAAGGTGGTTATGGTTATAAAGGAATCCTCGGGCAACGCATTCGTGCCCTTCCTTATGGAGCATTACGGAAAGATAATAGTTATCGACCCCAGACACACCGCTCCCGATATCCGACCTATCGTTGAGAGCGAGGGCGTAGACGATATCATCCTCTTTGCCACCGCTTCCACCGTAGGCAATACGACCTATTGCAACTATTATTTAAGACTTATCGGACAATAAAATGCTTTTAAAGCTCCGCTAAAAAAAATCGGCGGAGCTTTTTCGAGCACAAACACAAGCAATCGTTGAGCTTGAAACAATGAATTGATAATTGTTTTTATGCAAATATCTGCTATAATAAGCTCACACCGGTGAAAAACAAACTTTGGAGGTGCTTTTATGCAGCTTACATTAGGACAAAAAATACGCGAGCTTCGCAAGCGCGACGGAAGAACGCAGGAAGCGCTGGCGGAAGCGTTGGGAGTAACTTCCCAAGCAATCTCCCGCTGGGAAGCAAACGGCGGTTATCCCGATATGGAGATGATACCTGCCATTGCCAATTATTTTCACGTTTCCATTGACGAATTGTTCGGATACCATTCCGACAGAGAAGAAAAAATAAAAAGCATTTTAGAAAAAGCAAATACGGTTCTCAGAAACCAAGGATTTCAGCTTTATCAGGGAAGCATATCCGAAGAAGTTGAAAGCTGTATCGATATGCTACGCATAGCCGCCGACGAGTTTCCCAACGAACCAAGAATACTTTCGGAACTTGCGCATTCTCTTTACACATGGGGTTTCAACAAATATGGAATAAAGACCAATTATGAAAGTGAATCGGGCATATTGCGCTACGATACCGAATACAATTCGCAAAATCCATATTTCCAAGAGGCATTATCAGCGTTCGAAAAACTATTAAAAGCAGGTCCTTCTCCAAAGGTTCGTGAAATAGCTATACTCAGAATGACCTCGCTGTATATGCAAGTGGGGAAATTCAAGGAGGCAAAGGCGTTGGCAGAAGCACAAAGTTCTCTCGTTATCAGCAAGGAAATGCTAATGCCAAACACAGCCGAAGGCTCAGAAATGATGAGGTATCAAGCCGAACGAGTTATGTCATTGCTTTGTGAACTTCGCATAGCCGTTTCCAACGCTCTGGCTTCAAAGATAAGTCTTTACGATTCTGATTTCGGACAAAAAATGGAATCAGCTCTTATCAACCTATTCGAAGCAATATTCGAGGACGGCAGATTTGGTGCATATCATCAAAATATAGGAAATCTATATATGAGTTTAGCGCATTACGAATCGAATATCAGTGAGGATTATAACAAAGCTCTTGAATATTTCGACAAAGGATTTGAGCACTATAAAGAATACGAAAAAATTTGCGATAAAGGAAATTATTCCTATTCCGCACCGTTGGTGGCTTATTTGAAGCCCATAGAAAAAGATGCTTTGCGCACTTTGGGAGAAAACTTCTGGCAGAAAGAGGTTAAACACTTCCCCGAAGATTTCAAAAACGAATTACGCAAAAACAAGAAATACGCCATATGCTTTGAATAGCAAAAACACCGCCGAAGATAAACTTCGGCGGTGTTGTTTTAATTAATTATTTACCCTGTTCAAGTGCGAGGGTAACGGTAGTAGCGTCGCAAACCTCGGTAGGACCAAAGTACTGGATAGCACCGGGATATACGAAGCAGGTTTCGCTTGCCCACTCTGCTCTGTTTTCTGCGAAGAATTTGAAGGGAACGCCGTCCAGCTCAACGAGAGCCTTGCGGATAACGGGCTTGTCCTTGCCGTGTCTTCTCTCGATGTTCATCATCTTGGTCATAGGCATACCGCCTGCAACCCATTCTTCTGCGGGGCTACTAAGGTTGGAAACCTTGGAAAGGTAACCGGTGTAGCCGTACTGAATGAGCATAAATGCGTTGTAGCCGAGAGAATAGCAATAGTCAGCGTCAAAATTAGAGGGGAATGCGCAACGGCCTTCGTAGCCGAGGAAGTGATGGAGCGCGGAAAACTTGCCGTTATAGGTGCCTGCAGCCTTGCGAGCCTTGAGGTTATCTGCAACAAGTGCGGAGAACAGCTTTTCGGACTCGATAAGAGAAACCTGAACGTTACCGTGAGGATCGCGCTCAAGGAAGAGCTGCTGCTGGATAGACTGAGGAAGAATTGCGAATACAGCCATAGACTCCTTGGTAAGACCGTTTTCGATAAATGCATACTTTTCTGCCCAAGTGGGAAGTGCGTTGAATGCTTCGGTCTTTTCGCCTGCGAGAAGCTCGTTGATCTCTGCGATAAGAACGGAGAATTCGGGAACGAATTCAACGATACCCTCGGGAATGATAGCAACACCGAAGTTCCAGCCCTTTGCGGCGCGGGTAGCAACGGAATCTGCGATATAATCTGCGATCTCTGCCATAGACATCTTCTTTGCGGCAACCTCTTCGCCTACGAGACAGATGTTGGGACGGGTCTGCAGAGCGCACTCAAGTGCAACGTGGGAAGCGGAACGGCCCATAACCTTAACGAAGTGCCAGTACTTCTTTGCGGAGTTAGCGTCACGCTCGATGTTACCGATAATTTCGGAATAGGTCTTGGTAGCGGTATCGAAGCCGAAAGAGCATTCGATATCCTCGTTCTTAAGGTCGCCGTCGATAGTCTTGGGACAGCCGATAACCTGAACGCCTGCGTTGTTTGCGGCAAAGTATTCAGCGAGAACAGCCGCGTTGGTGTTGGAATCGTCGCCGCCGATGATAACGATAGCGGTGATGCCGTGCTTCTTGCAAACCTCTGCAACTACTGCGAACTGCTCTTCGGTCTCAAGCTTGGTTCTGCCGGAGCCGATGATATCAAATCCGCCGGTGTTACGGTATGCGTTGATATATTCATCGTCAAATACAATATAGTCGTCCTCAAGAAGACCGCTGGGGCCGCCCTTGAAGCCGTAAAGAACGTTGTTTGCGTCGGTAGCCTTCAATGCGTCGTACAAGCCGCAGATAACGTTGTGTCCGCCGGGAGCCTGTCCGCCGGAAAGGATAACGCCAACCTTCTGTACCTTTGCTTCCGAGGTGTTGGCGCCCTTCTGGAAGGTGATCTCGTTCTTACCGTAGGTGTTGGGGAACAGAGCCTTGATCTTTTCCTGATCCGCTACGCTTTCGGTGGGGAGACCGTCCTTGACGCAGATCTCGGATATGCCGTTTCTGAGCATACCGGGAAGCTTGGGTGCGTACTGGTATCTTGCAATCTGAAGAGGTGAAAGTTTCATTAAAAAAACACTCCTTATATCGTTGAAAAATTCATAATCGACCTATTATAAACCATTTTTCGGCAAAAGTAAATAGTGTTTTTGTTTTTTTGCGTTATTAATAAAAAATCAGCTCGCCTTTTTCGTCGGCGGTGGCGGATACGAAATCACCCCAAGAAGCCTTACGGCTTCTCGGGGACTCCGATAAAAAAACGCCGAGGAGTAAATCCTCGGCGGTTTTTGCAAATTTTCAGAGTTATTGATAACGTGTGACCGTAAAAGGACCGTCCAAAACGGTGCTGATTTCCATAGCGCCGCTGTCTTCCCTGTAGATTTCATACTCAAATGGGAAACCGTCTTTTTCGTATAACGTAAATACTGTCGCGATATCCTCGCTGTCGCGATATCCTCGCTTAACTTTTTGATATCAACGCAGACCATAGCAGTCATATTGAAATAGCCGTCTTTTATATTCGGTGTACGAAATTCCATAATAATATGGTGGGGCGAATAATCGCGAACGATGCTTTCGGCATTTAACGAATTTATGTAGTTAACGGTTTCTGCTTTGTTTTCAAAATCCTGATTTAAGATAAAATCCAGCAGTCTTTTTTCTTCCTTTGAGAAAATATCGTTGGTAATCATAGCTTCACCTCACTTTTATTATAGGGCAAGAAAGAGATTTTGTCAATATCAAACTCTTTTTTGGAAAGGAGGCTTTTTTCTTTACGATCTTCTTACAATTCGGTGTTATATACTACGTCGGCGAAGACGAAGAACGCCCCGGTGAAGGAAAACACTTCTAAATAACCAAATAAGCTCTCGTATCAATTGCAATATAGATTCAACAGTTGGTACGCAATAGACAAAGAGAAGCCGCCGAGGAATTCTCGGCGGTTCGGTTTAAATAATATTCAAGTTTGCCTTCTCGTTTGCCAAAATTGACAAACGTTTGTAAGCCATAAAAAACGTATCCAAGTGATAATCTGTCATATAATAAACGGCACCTTGATTTCCTTCTCTGCATTTTGCGTGGTACGAAAGGACTCTTAACAAATGCAATGCCGCAAAAATAAAGATTGCTTTTTCTTCGTCATCATTCAATCGACGAACACTTTGATAGCCCTCAATCACAGATTGCCAAAGAGATTTTTGATATATATCATTATCATAGAAAGTTAAGTTTGCAAGTAAAACGCCAAGATCATACACGAAATAGCCGTAACCCATACAATCAAAATCAAAAAGCACAGGATATTCACCTTGAAAAAAGTAATTGTTTGGTTGTATGTCACCGGGACAGAATCCAATCACGTCATTGTATTTTGAAAGTAATGATTCTACCGCTAACCATAAATTATTTGCAGTCTTATTCAAGAAATCCAAATCTTCGAGGCGGTGTTGCAAATAAGGTCGCAGTAACAGACTGGGCTCTTCTACGAGCATTTTTTGGTCAATTAGAGGTCTAACAGAATGATTTTCAAAGGATCGCGAGGACGAATGTATTTTCGCGATAAGTTCACCAAGATACTTCATTCTGATGTCTGCCTCCCCCGTTGGAGATTGCTCTATGCCACGAAACAGAACAGCTTGGCGCATACCTTCGGGAGCGCTTATCTCTAATACATATTTTCCATCCCTGCTTTGAACCGGATTAACCACAGATAGACCGCTTTTCAAAAGATATAAAATAAATTGTATTTCTTCATTAATCTGCGAAGTATTATAAACGTTACATAATGATATACGAAGAAATAAAGTTTCATCTTTTGATGTAATTTTATATGTGTCATTCAATCCCGATTGAAAAAATACACATGTGGACTCATCGGGAAAATCATAATGATTTTGTAATTCTTTTAATAATTCCGATGGTTCAAATTGAGAATATTTTACTTTTACAGAACTCATTTTATCTCCTTGCAATATGCTTTCGATAGAATTAAATTGTTTTATATTATACCATAAAATATAAAAAAAGCAATTGTACTTTTGATGCTCTTTTGATGATGTAGTAAACGGAAAGGTTGCAAACAGAAGGTCACAGATGGGAAAATGATGCTCGTGTAAAATCACGGCGAAGGCGTGTATATCATAAATCCGAAAGGGAATGCATGCTAAGCGTGATGAGATGCAAATATGGCAGACTTATCCCTTATAGGCTTGCTTGTTAAGCGTCAAAATTTGATACGCTATAATTAAAGATACAGGAGAAACACTAATCGAGGGTGATTTTTCTATTGCAAAGACCTATCGAAGACTCTCTATGGGCGACGTTCATTATGGTTTTATCAGGCGCGATGGTTTCGATTGCTTCGTGGATAATGTTTTCGCTATACTGATCGAAGGCTCTTGTTACTTCATCGAAGATATAAATATCTACATCACGCAGAAACATTCTGGCAAGAACAATACGTTGTTTTTGACCGCCCGAAAGTTTAATTCCTCGTTCACCTATGACGGTATCAAGACCATCGGGTAACTCTTTCACAAAATCATATTATGATGGAGCTTGGTGGAACGTGGATATAACGACTGACAACTTAAGAACAGCCAACGGCAAAGAACTTTACGGTTTCCACAAGCTGGAAGGTGCTTTCGTTCCTGACGAGGACTTTTTCATAACGAAAATCTATTGAAACTAAACCTCTGCATTTTTCGGATGCAGAGGTTTAGTCTTTCTTTTATTTCTTTTCTCCGTTTAGGATCCATTCCGGATCATACCCGAACTCCATACCGATAAGCTTAGCGAGCATAGGGGAGATGGTCTTATTTTGATTAGTACCCGGGCGGCTATTGCTTGTCAGGATATAAAGGTAATTTTCCGACATACCGACACGCGTGGCAAATTCGCGCTTCGATAGTTTTTGTTCAGCAATGATTTTGTTGAGTCGTGCTTCCAGTGTCATGTGTTCGAATCT
>JAGAKP010000009.1 GCA_017625615.1 Clostridia bacterium | reverse complement strand
CCGCCCGCGCCACCGCGGAAATCGTCGGCACTTCCTACAAAGAAATATTAAAATAACAAAAACAGCCGTTTTATTCGGCTGTTTTTTTGCTGTAAAAAATAAAACCGCATTTGTTTTTTTCCAACGCAGCTTTAGTAAACTAAATTTTGCCGTTATTGTAAAATTTCCGCATTGATGTTATTATTAGGATGTAAGGTGACCTGACACCATTATAGGAGGTTATTTATGGCTGAATTAAAGATTGCAGAAAACATTTTAAGCTTAAGAAGAAAGCTTAAGCTCACGCAGGAAGAGCTTGCCTCTGCATTAAGCGTTTCATCGCAGGCAGTTTCCAACTGGGAACGGGGCGGGTATCCAGATATAACTTTGCTTCCGAGGATAGCAAATTATTTTAAAATAACCGTAGATGAGCTTATCGGCAATGATGAGGTTACAAAACAGGCGGATATAGAGGATTACAGAAAAAGATACTCCCAATTACCTTGGAAGGATAAGATTACCCTTGCAAAGGAGGATTACCGCAAGTATCCTTCTGATTTCACTATTATGGAAGAGCTTGTTTGGGCAATAATGAAGGTGCGGGATGCTTGGGCCACCGAATACGAGCTTGTTAAGGAAGTCTGCACCAAGATACTGGCTGAATGCAGTTGGGAATACACACGGCAAAATGCTACGGAGGCAATGAGTATCGTATGTACTGACGAGGACTGGGAAAACTGGCAGTATAAAAGCGAACAGTTTTATTCATCCTGTCTTAACGAGCGTATAGAAGAGAGATACTGGCGAAGAGGGGTTAAAGACAAATTCGAAAACCAAAGTAATGCCAACGATCTGCTTACTCTCATGCATTTTCTCGGAAGAGAATATATGCGGTATTACGAGCAGGAAAACGGTATGCTGTTTGAAAACCCTGCGAGAACTGCCGCGCTTATGAAATACCGTATGCGTATATTGGAAAGCATAACCGAAGACGGCACAGTGCCCGAAGCGTGGTGTGGCTGTTATGCGGATTGCTGCCTGAAAGCCGCAGGCGCACTTATCGGCGCGGGCGAGTATGATGAAGGCTTTGCATATTTGGAAAAAAGCTTCGAATTATATGAACGTTGGCTTAAAATTCCCGACGGCGCTTGGATGGACGTTGGAAACCCTGTTCTGTTTGAAAACGCCGAAATATCCAAGGTAGCTAAAGGCTGTGTAGTAAACATCCGCACCAAGGATAATACCGAGGTCTGGTCACCCTATCTATGGCTATTCTGGCAGCTTGAAAACGATATAGAAAGGGCGCTTGCCAATTGGAGTTGGTTTGATCAGGTACGTGAAGACCCAAGATATATTGCTATCTACGAAAAAGCTAAATCGTTTGCAGATAAACAGTAATACCAAACCGCACTTGATTTATTAAGTGCGGTTTGTTTTGCTCAAGTTGATTTTTTATTGTTTAAAATGAAAAGCTTTTTTTGTTGATAATATCCGCGCATTTAAGCAAAAGAAAAGGGATGTTATTGCGTTTTTCTATATGAGTGAGCGGCTTTTGCTCAAAAGAAATGCGGTTTTGCTCGCATTTTTTTAATAGACGCTCTTTATCGTACTCGTCTTCCGTAATCATTTCGAAAAGCATTTTGGCTTCGGGTATGTACACATCCCTTGCGCATTCGTATATATTGCTTCTGCAATACAGATTATCGCAATTACGCTTCAACGTAGGAACGAAGGAAGGGTTTACGGGGTGTGTTTCTTCAAGCTTTTTTAAGGTGTGATACAGCGTAAATTCATTGTTTTCACCAAGTAATTCCGCATAAGCCTCCAAAAGCTCCAAAGCGTCCCCGCAAAGGATACGAATATCCTTTTTTCGGATGTATTCTCTGCATATCTTTATAAAAGCGCCGTTAAGATAACGGGTTATTACCGTGCGGGCAAGATCGAAGCAATCCCGTTTTTGCATTTCGTTTTCGGAAACCCAAAGTGCAGAAAGCTTTTCAAGAGCTTTTGCCGAATCCTTTTGCAATTTACCCAGCGGTAAAAGATAATCGTCATATCTCGGGTCGTCTTTTTCCATATCCAAAAAGTATGCCGCGCGGCAGAATATATCCGTTTCCACCCAGGGCGTTACCGCTTCGTATTTGCTCCAGGACATCAGCTTTGCCAAAGGGAGAACGGTCTTCCATACCGAAAGCATTTTTTCGCTTTCGGTATATCGGCTCGTGCAAAATTCCTCAAGCTGTTCGTCCACCGTCTGTTCTTTGATCTGCCAAGCGTTGGAAGCGAAAAATTCGGTCATAAACGGGTCCCCGTGTGAAAGCTCGGGCCACAATACCACTCCCTTGCAGAAAGGGTCGCCTTTAGTACGGGCAAGCCGTTTTATAAGCTCTCGGTAATCCCCGCGTATTTCGTTGGACGGCTCATATGCGTGAAATATTCCGAAAACATACGGAAATCTATGTTCCACTTTCCAGCTCTGAAGATTGCTTTTTCTGGCAGAATCGGAGGTGTAATCAAACAAGATCGCTTGGTTTGGATCCATTGAATCCAATAATTCGGAAACCTCCTCGGGGGTGTAAAACATCCACATATCCCACGAAGCCAGCAAAAGCTTGGATTGGGGGTATTTTTCCTTCAGTCGTTGGCAGATAAGACGGTACGTCAGCCGTTTAAGACGCATATTTTCCTGTCTGCTGTCCGAAAAAGCACGCTCCGCAAGTCCGATAGTGTGGAACACACCCTCTTGTCCGTATTCTTTTACGTGGGTATCTGTCAAACGGAAATACAGCTCCAGATTTTCTTTTTTGCGTATATCCCACACAAGTCCCGTTGCATCCGCATAATTTGTGCCCTTGGGCTGTGAAAGCAGTTGAGGGCGCACTTTTTCCAAAAATTCCTGCGGTGTGCGTGAATACCAATGTGTCATGGTACCGCAATCTTCGGGAGTGATCATATCGCGGTCTATAGCATATTCGAGTATCTGCTTACGAAGCTCCCCCCTGAACTGAAGGTCCCAAAACAGAGTTCGATCGTTAAATCCGTCTCCCTTATAGGGCAGAGGTTGGTCAGACGGAGGGTACGGCACCGTCTCCGGAAACGCCTTTTGAAACAGATCGTCCTGACCTATGCGAAGCATAAACATATTAAGGCGTTTTTTAAGCAGCCAATCAATTTCTTTTTGCCAATCCGATAAACTCCAATGTTCTGCTTGAAAACGGTGAAGCCCGCGGTGAGCAAAATAGCGTGTCCCGCGGTACTCGTGGGGGGTGTCCTCCGCTAAAAATATATTTTCAAAAGGAAGTGTGTTTCGGCGAGGAACAACGTCCTTATCCCAAAACCACCTGCATGAAAGGAATTTTTCAAAATAGCGGTATACTGCGTAAAGTGTGCTCCGTCCTCTTCCGCCCCACAAAAACAAAGCGGTGCCGCCGCCAATATCTGCAGTGGAAATAAAATAACCGTCTGTCCCCTTGGTTATGGGCTGTTCCCCCTTGTAAAGTGATGCGTAACGGTTTACGCCTTTCCCGCCTATAATGACCGTATTTCCGGGTGGCAACGAGTCGATAGAGATATCGTCGGTTATCATAAGGGGCGTTTCACCCGTTATTTCGCCGCAAAGACGACAAAATTCTTCCGCACATATTCTATATACTTTCGGCGCCTGTTTCGGATAAATAACAGTGATATTCATACGTTTTTTTCTTTGAAAGATTATCTTCCGAACTGCTTGTTCAGCCATTTAATTGCCATATCCACCCATCTGCCGAGGTAGGGGTCGTTATAGCTTACGTCGTTGGGGTTGGTAGTTTCGGCGGTACAGATAGACATACCGTGAGGACCGTGGGGGAACACGTGAAGCTCAAAGGGGATATTATTCTTATACAGCGCGTTGGAAAGGGCAAGAGGATCGGACAAAGGCACGCATTCATCGGTAAAGGTGTGCCATATAAACATAGGCGGTGTGCCGGAATGAACCATATTGTCCGTATAAAGATGACCTGCCTCGGCTTCGTCGGGATAATGATCCGTACCCAAAAGCAATTGGAAGCATTCGGGGTGAGAGCGCACGAGGGGATAGCAGGCAATAGCCGCATCGGGACGGCAGTCCAGCCCGTCGAGGACGGGATCGTCATAAGCGGACGCTATCCACGCGGAAAGGTGACCGCCTGCGGAAAAGCCGATGGTGGCAATGTTTTTCGGGTCTACGTTATATTCCTCGGCGTGCTTGCGTATGTGGTCGATAACGCGGGCAACGTCCTTTAAGGGGTTTTTGTCCTTCGCCTTATCCTTTACGCTGTAAAACAGAGTAAAGGTGTTACAGCCTGCGGCTATAAACTGATTTGCCACGGGCTGTGCTTCGCGGGGGGAGCAATACAGATATGCGCCGCCGGGGAGCACCACCACTGCGGGACGGGGAGACACGGGGAGATCGGGGTGGGTTATAGCGATATGAGCGTCAACGTAAACGCCGGAGCCGAAATCAATTCTCATCTGTCTTTACCTGCTTTCTTTTCTTTTCATATATAGCGTAACCGCAAAATACGGCAATAAAAACAATGCAACCGTACAGCCAGATATCGCCTATCACGGTGTACAGCGTAGTCCCGCTGCAGGAATACGCCTTGCCGTACAGAATATCCTGCACCATCGGGTCGGTTTCGGAAATAATATTTCCTCTGGGGTCGATAATACAGCTTATTCCCGTGTTTGCCGAACGCACCACGGGTCTGCCCGTTTCAACGGCGCGAAGCACCGAAAAATTCCTGTGCTCGTACACACCGCGGGTGGATTTATACCAGCTGTCGTTGGTGGAAACGAAGATTATATCCGCCCCCATCTTCACCGATTCCCGCGTGAAGGATGCAAAAATAGAATCAAAGCACACGAGAGGCGCGAAATTAAAGCCCTCCGCCTTTATGACCGTAGCGTTTTCGCCTGCCGTCAGCATCTGGGACATATTCATATTCCCCAAGGCGGGCACCAAGCCCACTATCAGATCGCCGTAGGGAATAGTCTCGCCAAAGGGCACGGGGTGACGCTTGTCGTAACGGTTGCTTATGCTTCCGTCGGGATTTATGGCAACGATGGAGTTGTAGTAGTTATCGTCATCGTCCGCCACCAGAACTCCCGTAAGGATGGTAACGTTCTTTTCCATCGCCACCGCCCTCAACGGCTCAAGCCGCTCGCAATCGGTAGAGCTGTAGCGGGGCAGGGGGGATTCGGGTAAAAAGAGTATCTTTGCGCCCTTGTCCGCCGCTTCCTCGCACATATACACGTAGGTGTCCCGTATATGCTCGTAAAAGTCGGGACGCCATTTGTCCTCGCTGGTTATACAGCCTTGTATAATGGCGATATCCGTCTCGTTTTCGGCTTTGGGCTGTGAATATAGTATTATAGTTCCCGCCGTAAGGTTCAAAGCAAGTATTCCCGCGGCAATTCCGACAAGCTTTTTGTCCGCGGTGATAAGCCACATCCCCAGATAGGCGCTTGCGGCGGTTACCACGAAGGCAACGAAATAGCTTCCCAGCAGTGACGCCGTTTCCACCATAGGCAAAAAGGAAGCCTGACCTATAGCCACCCGCCCCCAGGAGAAGGAAAGGTCGCCGATAGACAGCACCCATTCCACCGCCGTCCAAAGGGATGCAAAGGCAAGGGGAAGGATATATTTGTTTTTGGGCGCGAATTTCAACAGCCACATCACTGCCGCGGTAAGCAGAGAGTGGTACAGCGCAATTCCTATGCAGGCGATAATAACTATAGTTATTCCCTCCGCGGCGGAGAAGCCAAAGCCGTCAAAGGGGTAAAGCGCCATAAACCAATAGTAAAGGGGGATATAAAATCCCAACCCGAACAGATAGGAATAACGGAAAAACGCTTTCCTCTCGCAGGAGAAAAGCGCAAAGAAGTACAGCGCAAGTCCCGGAATGGCGAAAATAAAGGTATGATCGCTCCAGAACTGCACCGAGTATATTATTCCGGCTGTCAAGCAAGTGACAGCGGGGTGCTTTTTAACAATTTCAGTTAAGGTCATTCAGCATTTTTCTTATTTCCGTCACCGCAAATTCAAAAGCCTCGTATCCGTCGGCAAAGGAATATTTGTGCTTTATATCGTCGGTATCGGAAAGGGAAGCAAGTCCCGTAAACATCATAAGATGAGGCTCCACGGTGAGTATAAAATCACCGCTTACGTCCTCGTTGATCTGTGCAAGAGTTTCCTTGAGGAATGCGTTGCCGTATCCGGGAGGAACTATAATTCCGTCGCCGTCGCAATCCTTTATGTGCATATATTCAACGTAATCCTTCAAAAGGGAGTATGCGCCCGAAGCGTCCTCGCCGCAGAAGGGGAAGTTGCCGTTATCCAGCACCACCTTTAGTCTGCCGCCAAAGGAATCCATAAGCTCTCTCACGCTTTCGGGGCTCTGTCCGTATATGCCCTTTTCGTTTTCGTGGCAAAGAGTAAATCCTCTTTCCTCTGCCATTTTCAAAAGCTCGTCCAAGAGAGAATAAACCTTTTCCTTGAATTCGCTTCTTTCCATACCCTCGGCGGGATAAAAGCTGAACATACGTATTTTCTTACAGCCAAGCCTGTCGCCTATATCCATAATACGCTTCAGGAGTGCTTTGTGAGAATCAAAATCGCCGTCAACGGCTATCTTTCCGATAGGGGAGCCGAGAGCGGAAAGGGTTATTCCCGCCCTTTCAAGCTTTTCCTTTACCGCGTCTATTTCGTCATCCGTAAGGGTAACGAAGCTTTTTCCGTCAACACCGCGTATCTCAAGCATATTTATGCCCAGCTTTTTAAGAGATAAAAGCTGTGTGTCAAAGCTTGCGTCAATTTCGTCCGCAAAGGCGGAAAGAATGAAGTTTGCCATTTAATTTCCTCCGAATCCCACACCGACTATTTTGTTTTCCACAAAAAATCCGGTATAGGAATGTCCGTTGGGCCAGGTGTACACGGATTCGCCTCTGTGAACGTAATCGTTCTTATCGTCGTAACGGAAGGTGCCGTCCTCGTTGCGGAGGCGGGTGTCCATATAATCGTCAAGAAAATATCCCGTGTAGGTCTCGCCGTTTTTCCAGGTGTATACGCCGTAGCCGTTGCGCTTGTCCGCCTTGTATTCGCCGCTGTATACGTCTCCGTCAGCGGAGGTGAACACGCCCTTGCCTTCCTTAAGGTCCTTTTTGAATTCGCCCTCGTAGCGAGCGCCGCTGGACCAGGTGTAGGTTCCCGTGCCGTCCATCATATTATCGACGAAGGTGCCCTCGTAACGGCTTCCGTTGGACATAACGTACTTGCCGTTGCCGTGCTTTTTACCGTTCATAAGGCTTCCCTCGTAAACGTCGCCGTTGGCATAGGTGTATACGCCCAAGCCCGTTATTTCATCGTTAAGAAAATCTCCCTCGTAAACGTCGCCGGTGGCGGCATAGGTCATTTTTCCCTTGCCGTTGCGGTATATTCCGCTTATTCCGCCTTCGTAGATATCGCCGTTTTCAAAGGTTATGGTTCCTGCCGCAAAATCAAGAGTTGCGGTGTCGCCGTTGGGGTAACGTATGGTGCCCGTCATTTCCTGACCGCCGCTTGCCTTGCCGAAGAATCGGTAGTCCTCGTCGGTAACCACGTAGCGGTATCCCATTGCAAGGAAGACCACCACGGTTATTACCACCAGCACGAGAGCCGCAGCCATTATTTTTATAAACGGACTTTTAAGCGCGTTTTTTACTTCGTTATTCAAAACAGATCACCTGCAGCGTTTAAAATAGTGGGTGCGTAGTATCCGACGACACCGCCCACCGCCGCGATAAGCAAAACCAGCGCCAGCACTGCGGCAAAGGGGAGGGTTTCGTTACGGTATTTTTTGTTTGCCATAAGCACTCTTTCCTCGGGAATGTAATATTTCCCGTCGGCGGTGGTCTTAACCAGGGTGTGCATACCGCCGTTTTCGGAAATCTGCTTTTTAATATAACCGCTTATGGGGCGTATTCCCATTTCGTCCGCGTTTTTTGCGTTTTCCTCGCCAACGCAGCCGTTATCGGTAAGTGCTTTTATAAATCCGCCGCACGCTTTTTTAATAAAGTAAAAATATATTGCGGCAACGCACATTCCTGCGGTAATTCCCCAGATCACGTAGGTTACGGTCATTTGGTTACTCCTATCTTATCTCGGTCATGTTGCCCATGTAGGGACGGAGAGGCTCGGGAATAGCAATGCTTCCGTCTGCTCTCATATTATTTTCAAGGAACGCAATAAGCATTCTGGGAGGCGCAACAACGGTGTTGTTAAGGGTGTGGGCAAGATATTTTCCGTCCTTGCCGTTAACGCGTATCTTAAGTCTGCGTGCCTGCGCGTCGCCAAGGTTGGAGCAGGAGCCTACCTCGAAGTACTTCTGCTGTCTGGGAGACCAAGCCTCGATATCCACGCTTTTAACCTTAAGGTCTGCAAGGTCGCCGGAGCAGCATTCAAGGGTTCTTACGGGAATATCCATGCTTCTAAACAGGTCAACGGTGTTCTGCCACAGCTTTTCAAACCACGTTTTGCTGTCCTCGGGCTTACAAACAACTATCATTTCCTGCTTTTCAAACTGATGTATACGGTATACGCCTCTTTCCTCTATACCGTGTGCGCCCTTTTCCTTGCGGAAGCAGGGAGAATAGCTGGTAAGAGTGTAGGGAAGCTCCTCCTCGGGAATGATACGGTCAATAAATCTGCCGATCATGGAATGCTCGCTGGTACCGATAAGATAAAGGTCCTCGCCCTCGATCTTGTACATCATAGCGTCCATTTCGGCAAAGCTCATAACGCCGGTAACAACGGAGGAGCGGATCATATAAGGAGGAATACAGTAGGTAAATCCTCTGTCGATCATAAAGTCTCTTGCATAAGCAAGTACTGCGGAGTGGAGACGTGCAATATTGCCGGTAAGGTAATAGAAGCCGTTACCTGCAACCTTACGTGCGGAATCAAGATCGATACCGTTAAGACGCTCCATAATTTCGGTGTGGTAAGGAATTTCGAAATCGGGAGTTACGGGCTCTCCGAACTTCTCAAGCTCTACGTTTTCGCTGTCGTCCTTGCCGATAGGAACCGTGGGATCGATAATGTTGGGAATTATCATCATTATCTGCTTTATCTTTTCCTGCAATTCCTCTTCCAGCTTTTCAAGCTCCGCAAGTCTTGCCGCCTGAGCGTTTACGGTAGCCTTTGCAGCCTCTGCTTCTTCCTTTTTGCCCTGACCGTACAGCGCGCCGATCTGCTTGGAAAGCTTGTTTCTCTCTGCGCGGAGAGTATCAGCCTCCTGCTGTGCGGCACGGGACTGCGCGTCAAGCTCTATAACCTCGTCAACGAGGGGAAGCTTGCTGTCCTGAAACTTGTTTTTAATGTTTTCCTTAACGATATCGGGGTTGTTTCTTAAAAATTTAATATCAAGCATTTTCTTTTACTCCTCAAAAAACGTGCTGCCGCACAGAGATTTTATAAGCTGCTCCAGATCCTCGGTGCCCGAGTATGCGATTGAGAGCTTGTTTCCGTTAATAGATACCCTTCTGCCCACCTGCTCGCTCACCTTGCTTTCAAGGTTGCGGTAGTATTCCGTTTCCACGGGGCTTTTTGCGGGTATGGGTCTGCTTTCCATAAGGCGCTTTACCATCGCCTCCGTCTCACGTACGGAAAGTCTGCCTTGCACCACCGTGTTCGCGTGGGCGAGCAACGCCTGCTCTGTAAGCTTTTCCGTAAGGGGAAGCAGGGCGCGTGCGTGTCCGTAGGTAAGCTTTTCCTCACGTACCATATTCAGTACGGATTCGGGAAGCTTAAGCAAACGAAGGACATTTGCCACCGCCGCACGTGATTTTCCAACCTTTTTCGCCGCCTGCTCCTGGGTGAGGGAGAAGCTTTCCATAAGGTCCTTGTATCCGTACGCCTCTTCAACGGGATTAAGGTTTTCGCGCTGGAGGTTTTCTATAAGTGATATTTCCGCCGCCGTAAGATCGTCGGTGTCCTTTACCAGCACGGGCACCTCGGTGAGTCCCGCAAGCCGCGCGGCACGCCAACGGCGTTCTCCCGCAATAATTCCGTAATATCCGTTGCCGATGTCTCTTACCACTATGGGCTGGATGATTCCGTGCTCGCTTATTGACTGCGCCAACTCCTCCAACGCTGCAGGGTCAAATCTTTTTCTTGCCTGATCGGGGTTGGGCTCTATGTTGGTAAGCCGTACCATGGTAACTCCGCCGTTTGAAGCGGAGATTTCATATCCGTTATCCAGCATCAAGGCGTCAAGCCCTCTGCCGAGACGCTGTTTATCCGTTCCTTTTGCCATTTTTTCACCTGCACCTTTCTGCAAATTCCTCTGCTATGGCAGTGTACGCCGCCGCGCCCTTTGAGGACTTGTCGTAATCAAGAATAGCAAGCCCGTAGCTGGGCGCCTCCGAAAGCTTTACGTTTCTCGGTACGGGTGTACGGAACAGCTTGTCCGCAAAGTATTTTTTAATTTCGTTCATTACCTGCGCGGTAAGGTTAAGTCTGCCGTCGTACATATTCACCAGCACGCCCGTAAGCTCAAGTGACGGGTTGTACAGCTTGCGTACCGATTTTATGGTAAGGGTAAGCTGTGACAATCCCTCCAGCGAGTAATATTCGCACAGCAGGGGTATCACCACACCGTCGGACGCGGTCAGCGCGTTGAGTGTGATAAGTCCCAGAGAGGGAGGACAGTCTATAATTATGTAGTCAAAGCTGTCGCGCACGGTGTCGAGCGCCGCCTTCAGACGGGATTCTCTCCGTGAGGTGTCGACCAATTCAAGCTCTGCCGCAACCAGATCTATACTTGAGGGAATAACGTACAAATTCTCCGCCGAGCAGCGGCATACGCATTCTGCTGCGGTCTTTCTGCCTATCAGCACGTCGTACACACTGCCGGGAACGGTACGCTTGTTTATTCCAAGTCCGCCGGTGGCGTTGCCCTGCGGGTCCGCATCCACCAAAAGCACCTTGTTTCCCTTTGCGGCTAAGCAGGCGGCAATATTTACGGCGCTGGTGGTCTTTCCCACTCCGCCCTTCTGGTTTGCGAAGCTTATTATCTTCCGTCTGCCCATAGCAAAAACCTCATACTTAATAGTATAGTAATCTTATCCTTATAAGTATATCAATTTTTGCGTCCAATGTCAATATTAAACCTCAATATCCTCCGCCATTTCCTTTGCCGTGGCAGGTGTCGCCCGCGCCGCCCACAGCATACCGCACAGTATTCGCAGCTTTTCTCCGCAGACACCCTTGTCCACGGTAACTCCGTGCCTGCTTCCGTCCCGCAGAATTTTGGTTACGGATATGGCGGTTCCCTTCGGTCTGTATTCCAATATAAAATCTCCGCATACGGATATAAGCACGTCTGCCGTTTTCATTTTCCCACTCCTCCGCTTCGTTAGGTTTCACCATATTACCACGGTATTGTACAATAGTAAAGTGCGTATTTTTTGTCACTTTTTGCCCTTAAAACTCAAAAACGGGGACTTTTTTCAAAAAATCTCCCCGTTTTTTGTGTTTTCGGTAAAAACAGGTATATTTTTAAAACAAACGTTTTTGGGGATTTGTCATATCTTTTGCCCAAAAACTTTACGCCATTTGTTCATATATTGTTCTTTTCTTATATTGACAAGCTTGATTTTTTATTATATAATCAGTATCGTGCGAGATGCGGCTTTTTATATAAATATGAAGAAAAGTATCTCGCAAACAATAAATAAACGGTGAAAAGCCGTAAAATATAAGGAGAATGAATATGAACGTTACTCTCGTCCTTGGCATTGTAATAGTTGCTGCGCTTTGCGGTCTCGGATACGCTGCATTCAACTATTTCTCTGTTAAGAAGCTCGATGAAGGTAATGACCGTATGAAGGAAATCGCTTCCGCTATACGTGTCGGTGCAAACGCCTTCATAACCTACGAGTACAAGATAGTTGCTATCGTAGCAGTTGCTGTTGCGGTTCTTCTTGCTCTCGTTATCTCTTGGTCTTCTGCAGTTGCATTCCTTATCGGTGCAATCATGTCTGCATCCGCAGGCTGGGTAGGTATGAAGATCGCTACTTTCGCAAACGTACGCGTTACCAACACTGCACGTACCACCAAATCCCTTTCCAACACCTTGAAGGTAGCCTTCAAAGGCGGCTCCGTAATGGGTCTCTGCGTTTCCGGCTGCGCTCTTCTCGGTATATTCATCGTATTCCTCGTATTCGGCGTAGGACTTGGCCAGATCGACGCTTCCGTTGCAGGCACTCAGGCAGCTTCCTGCAAGAGCATCCTCGGTCTTATCAATCCTTCTCTTAACTTCGGTGCAGGCTTTACCATGACCCTTTCCGGTTATGCTCTCGGCTGCTCTATCATCGCTATCTTCGCTCGTATCGGCGGCGGTATCTATACCAAGGCTGCAGATATGGGTGCTGACCTTGTTGGTAAGACCGAAGCACACATTCCCGAAGACGATCCCCGTAACCCCGCTACCATCGCTGATAACGTTGGCGATAACGTTGGCGACGTTGCAGGTCTCGGCTCCGACCTTCTTGAGAGTTACGTTGGCGCACTTCTTTCCGGCGCTATCCTTGCTATCGAGCTTTTCGCAAAGCACGTATTCGGCGACACCGCAATGCTGGAAGCAATGCTTTACTTCCCCCTCGCATTTGCAGGCGTAGGTCTTATCTCCTGCGTGATCGGTATCGCTTCTCTCTTCGTTCGCAAAAAGCTTTCCGATAACCCCCACAAAGAGCTTAACGGCGCAACCTACATTTCCGCTATCCTTACTATGGTTCTCGGCGCTGTTATCGCATACTTCTCCTTCAGCAAGTTCAGCGGCGTTATGATCGAAGGCTACGAAAACCTTTCCGTATTCGATTCCGTTGAATTCCACATCGGCTGGATCTCTCCCTGGGTTGCCGCCGCTATCGGTATCATTGCAGGTATCGTTATCGGTAAGATCGCAGAATACTACACCAGCTATGATTACAAGCCTACCAAGGAGCTTTCCGCTTCTTCCGTAGAGGGCTCCGCTCTCACCATTACTCAGGGTCTTGCGCTCGGTATGATCTCCTGTATGCTTCCCTGCGTAGTTCTCGGCGTTGCTATCTTCGCTTCTTATCTCCTTTCCGGTATGTACGGCGTTGCTGCCGCAGCTATCGGTATGCTTTCCTTCGTTGCTACCACCGTATCCGTTGACTCCTACGGTCCTATCTCCGATAACGCAGGCGGTATCGCAGAAATGTCTTACCTTGATCCTGAGGTTCGCGAGATCACCGACGAGCTTGACGCTGTTGGTAACACCACCGCTGCTATCGGTAAGGGCTTTGCAATCGGCTCCGCTGCTCTTGCAACCCTTTCTATGATGACCTCTTATATCTTCGCATACACTGCAGCTCCCGAAGTTCCCAACTTCGCAGAGGGCGCTTTGGAAAAGATCTCTCTTAACATCATCGAGCCCGCCGCTCTCGTTGGCGCAATCGTTGGTGCGGCTCTTCCCTTCATGTTCTCCGGTATGCTTATCAACGCTGTTGCTAAGGCTGCACGTAAGATGGTTGAAGAGGTTCGCCGTCAGTTCAGAGAGATCAAGGGCCTCCTTCAGGGCGAGGTTCTTCCCGACTACAAGACCTGTATCGAGATCTCCTCTCAGGGCGCGCTTAAGGAAATGCGCGTTCCCGCAGTATTCGCCATCGCGTTCCCCGTTGTTTGCGGCTTCATCTTCGGTGCAGAATTCGTTGGCGGCGTTCTCGTAGGCGCTACCATTTCCGCAATTATGCTTGCTCTGTTCACCGGTAACGCCGGCGGCGCATGGGATAATGCGAAAAAGTATATCGAGGTTGGCGGCGTAGAAGGCCACAAGAAGGGCGGCGACGCTCACAGCGCAGCAGTTGTAGGCGATACCGTAGGCGATCCTCTTAAGGACACCGTTGGTCCTTCTCTCGATATTCTTATCAAGATCATGTCCACCATCTCTCTTATCACCGTTACCGTATTTGCAAAATACAACCTGATGGATTGGATCATGAGCCTTATCGGCTAATTAAAAACATATCGGCTCCCGTAAAGCGGGAGCCGATTTTTTGTCGGGGTCCCCAAGAAGCCGTAAGGCTTCTTGGGGTGATTTTTTTGTCGGGGGTCCCTGAGAAGCCGCAAGGCTTCTTGGGGTGATTTTTTGTCGGGGTCCCCAAGAAGCCGTAAGGCTTCTTG
>JAGAKP010000073.1 GCA_017625615.1 Clostridia bacterium | reverse complement strand
TTCCAGCCGTCACCGATGGAATAACTTTTGCTGGAGTCGTATTCTTCCTTTACCTCTGTAACTTGGTTCGTGCCCTCAACGGGATAATAAAGAATAACGGAGGCAGGTGAAACGGATTTTCCGTTGGGAAGAATAACGGAAACGTCGGTGACGTTCTGATCGTCAAGATTATAGGTGCCGTAAACGGGAAGGTTGGGGTACGTAAATTCGTTGGAGGCGGCGATATAGGTAAGCACGGTCTCGCCTTCGGACAACAGCTCGGTATCAAACTGCATCTTGAAGGTACCCGATGTCGAGGGAAGCTCGGTCAACTGCTTTTCGCCGTAATACACGTTGCCTCCGCCGTAATCAAGTCCTGCGGCACTGAAGCAGAGATAAGGCTTTCCTATACCTGCACCGATAGCTTTACCGTCTACGGACATAGAGATATTATTACCGCCGGAAGCGATAAACTCAAATTCAGCGGAAAGTGTTTGTCCTTCAGTGATATTTACGTTAATTCCGTCTTCTGCCAAAGCGTTTAAGTTAACTCCGGTAAGAACGATAACGGATGCAAATATTGCGGCCAGTATTTTTTTCATAGGTTTACCTCTTTTTTCGTAAAAGGCTCTGTATAAGCGCGTATATACCGCTGATGACCAGCAGTGAAAAGAAATTGAGAAAGCGTGTTACGATCATTGCGGCGATATACAGTCTCGGACCGAAAACACCACTGTACAGTACGGTGAAAACGCTTTCGGAAACGCCTGCAGAGCCCGGTATGGGAACGGATTCCGCGGAAACTGCAAGAACAGACTGTAAAGCTATGATATACGTGAACCCTTCGTGATATAAACCGAACGCAAGATAAGTGAAATATACGATAGCAAAATTAGCAATACGCTTGAAAATACAAATAAACAAAACGAGCAAAACGGTAAAGGGTGCGTGGCGCATTATTTTTGAAGCGGCAATATATTCCTCTGCGCTGTTTTTTGCGTTTTCAACAGTTTTATCGGTAATATGCAAAAACTTGAAGCGTCTTAAAAATACAGCCGTACCGGGAATAAGCTTACGTGCGAAGGCGGGTGCGAAAATAGTAACTGCAAAAAGACCGACGATGGCGAGATTTGCGATAGCACCGTAAATAAAAAGGCTCATAAACAACGCGTTACCTGCGTTTAAAATGATGGGAAATACGATTACCGAAGCGGACGCGATAATCACCACTGCGATACGGTTGCACATCGAATAAAGCGCGAGCACGCTGCAGGCAGAAGCGGCGTCAATGCCGTCCTTGTGCATAGAATAGCCTGCGGCGGGAAGTCCCGCAAGCTGTGCGGGAGAAATATTTGAATACAAAAGATCGGTTCCCGCATAACCCGAAGCAGCCGAAAAGGATATTTTCTTGCCAAGCACCTTAAACAGAAGCTTTATACATCCCGCCTCGCTGTAAAGCTGTACGAATATCATTGATATTCCGAGCAAAACGAAAACAGGATCTATATTCTGAATAGTGGACATTACCTCTACTGCGTCATACTTTAAAGAAATATAGACTGCGACACCGAAAATTATAACGGCGATTATGGCTATATATAACACCGTCGTTTTTTTGGACGGCTTTTTCTGTACAGAATTACTCATTTTACACTCCGACATATATTTAATTTATTATATCATAATTTGTGAACCAAGTAAATAATTTTTGTTAAAACTATTTACAAACAGGCAATTTTGTGTTATTATTTGCAAGTAAAAGGGAGTAGCATGCGGTTATACCGTTGTCTTTTGCGTCAATACGACTGTATTCAGTCCGCGCAGACATTAAATTGCAAGACTTTTACCGTTTTTTTTGCTAAACGGTAAGGGTCTGTTTTTTTTATGAAAAGGAGACGTGATTATTTTTGGAATTCTTTCTTGAAAACATGAAGTTCATTTACGAAAACGCTGTAAGTATCGTAAAAGAACAACCCGGAATGATTGCGATGTGGGCGATCGGCGCAGTGCTTATCTTCCTTGCAATCAAGTTTGATATGGAGCCTACTCTGCTCCTGCCTATGGGCTTTGGTGCAATACTCGTAAACCTTCCCATCGACGGTGCCCCCGAGGTTGTGGAAATGCTTTACGGTGCAACTATTGAAAACGAACTGCTTCCCCTGTTACTGTTCATAGGTATCGGCGCAATGATAGACTTCGGTCCCCTGCTCACAAATCCCAAGCTGATGTTCTTCGGCGCTGCCGCCCAGTTCGGTATCTTTATTACGCTTGCACTTGCTGCACTCCTCGGCGACCTTGGTCTGTTCGGTCCCGATTTCGCTATCACCGACGCTGCTTCAATAGCTATAATCGGTGCGGCTGACGGTCCTACCAGTATCTTCGTTGCAGGTCAGTTCGGCACTAAATATATCGGTGCTATTATAGTTGCCGCTTACTCCTACATGGCTCTCGTTCCTATGGTACAGCCTCCCGTTATCAAGCTGCTTACCACCAAGAAGGAAAGACTTATACGCATGGAATACTCTCCCAAGGGTGTTTCCAGAAAGACACGTATCATCTTCCCTATCGTAGTTACCATAGTCGTCGGTCTGATTGCTCCCGAATGCGTATCCCTTATCGGATTCCTTATGTTCGGTAACCTTATCCGCGAATGCGGCAGACTTGATTCTCTGTCCGACACTGCGCAGAAGGTTCTTGCAAACCTCGTTACTCTGCTTCTCGGTATCACCGTTGCATTCACCATGAAGGCTGCAGACTTCCTCCGTTGGGAAACTCTTATCGTTATCGGTCTCGGTCTGTTTGCATTTATCTTCGATACCGCAGGCGGCGTTCTCTTTGCCAAGCTCCTCAACCTCTTTACCAAAAAGAAGGTCAACCCCATGATCGGTGCCGCAGGTATTTCCGCTTTCCCCATGTCCGCACGTGTTGTACATAAAATGGGTCTTAAGGAAGATCCTCAGAACTTCCTTCTCATGCACTCCATCGGTGTTAACGTTTCCGGTCAGGTAGCGTCTGTTATCGCAGGCGGTATCATCCTCAGTATTCTTGGTTAAAGGAGAGTTGATTATGAAGAAATTATTTTCTGTACTGCTCGTTGCAGTTTTAATGCTTTCCTTTGTTACCGCAAGCCTTTCTTTTTCCGTTTTCGCTGAAGGAAGCGATGATGTTGAAGCTTCCGTTACCGAAGAATCCGCTAATGACGAATCCGTGACAGAAGAATCCAATGAGGTTACCGAAAGCAAGGACGGCAAGTTCGATATGACGCTTCAGTCCCTCACGATTATGGGATTCGGTATGGTCGGTATTTTCGTAGTTACCGCTATTATCGTTTGCTTTATGTATCTCCTTTGTCTGCTTAAGGACAAAAAGGAAAAGTAATTTATATATGCCGATACCAAAAAAGTATCGGCATTTATTTTACAAAATTTGCTTAATATATTGCAATATTTCAAAGAATGTGTTAAACTCAAGTATGTAAAACCATACATAAACGGAGGAAACTTTTGTTATGAAAATCATTGTTTGCGAAAACTATGAAGAGATGTCCAAAGCAGGTGCGGAAATTATTGCCGAAACTGTTAAGAACAACCCCTCTTGCGTACTCGGTCTTGCTACCGGTTCTACTCCCGTAGGTATGTACAAGTGCCTCGCAGAGAAGAATAAGGCAGGCGAGATCACCTTCAAGGACGTTAAATCCTACAACCTTGACGAGTACTATCCCCTCGCTCCCGATCACGATCAGAGCTACCGTTACTTTATGAATCACAACCTGTTCGACCATATAGATATCGACAAGGCTAACACCAACGTACCCGACGGTCTTGCGGAAGATCCCGCCGCTATGGGTAAAGCTTATGACGAGGCTATCAAGGCTGCAGGCGGTATCGACCTTCAGGTTCTCGGTCTTGGTCCCAACGGACACATCGCCTTCAACGAGCCCGAGGACGAGCTTTACGTTGGTACTCACCTTACCGGTCTTACCGACAGCACAATCGAGGCTAACTCCCGTTTCTTTGCTTCCAAGGCAGACGTTCCCACTCAGGCAGTTACTATGGGTATCGGCTCCATAATGCAGGCAAGAAAGATAATCGTTCTTGCAAGCGGCAAGGGCAAGCACGACGTTATCGTTAAGATGCAGGACGACCGCATCACTACTCAGTGCCCCGCAACCCTTCTTAAGGTTCACCCCGACGTTGTAGTTATCTGCGATAAGGACGCATACAACGGTTAATTCAATACCAACAATTAAAGCCGAGGGATATCCTCGGCTTTTGATTTATTTAAGGGGCTTTTCCATAATCCGTCTTTGGGTGGTCAAGCCGCACTTTTTGTAAAAATCGGTGGCGCTTCCGTCAAATTCCCATACGTTGAGCTCAAAGCTGTCGCAATCAAGATCCTTTGCATAGTCGAACAGGTGATCCATAAAGGCTTTACCGCTTCCCTTACCGCGGAAGGAAGGCAGAATATATAGATCGTCAAGATAAAAAACGGTTCTGTCCTTGAGGACGGGATCGTCTTTTTTTATATTTATACAGCAAATGGCGTAACCGCAGACGGTTTCACCTTCAACGGCAACGAACAGATGCTTATCTTCCTCGTACAGTAATTTAATAACGGCGTTTTTATCGTATTTAGCGCCGCAGGGACGGAATATATCTCCCCTGCCCGTGGCGTGCAAAGCCAGTATATCCTTCAAGGCTTCCGATATAAAATCCGCATCCGAAACGGTTGCTTTTCTGAAGTGCATAATTAAAAACCTCTTTTCTTTACTGACACATTATAACACGAAAAATAATTGTTGACAACCCCGTTAAAAGGTTATAAAATGAATTCATCAAACAAAGGAGAAGCACCTATAATGATACTTAACAGGCAACCGAGAGCAGAGCATCCCAACCCGATGTGTGTACGTGATAGCTGGCATAACCTGAACGGAATTTGGGAATGTGAGATAGATAACGATAAAAAGCTTAACAAAGACAGCGTTTTTACACAAAAGATCAACGTACCCTTTGCGCCCGAAAGCGTTCTTTCGGGTATCGGAATTACGGATTTTATAAAACGCATCTGGTACCGCAGACATCTTAATATCAGCAAGTGCAGCAACTTCCGCACTCTCCTTCACTTCGGCGCATGCGATTATGAAACAAACGTATGGATAAACGAAGAGAAGCTTGAAACCCATTTTGGCGGACAGTCGTCCTTTACCTACGATATTAGCGACTATTTGGTTGACGGTGACAACGTAATAACCCTTTGCGTAGACGACGACACCTGCTCACCCCTTCAGCCCAGCGGAAAGCAAAGTATGCTTCCCCACTCCCACGGCTGCTATTACACACGCACCACGGGTATATGGCAGACCGTATGGCTTGAGTTCGTACCGAAAAAATATATACACTCTTTTAAATTTTATCCCGACGCAGAGAACGTTTCGGTAAGGATCGAGGTTGAAGCCGACGGCGAGGTTGAAGCTTACGTATTTTATAAATACTGCTTGCTGGGACAAGGAAAAGGAAAAGACGTTATCAACGTCAAAATGAGTGAAAAGCATTTGTGGGAGCCCGGTCACGGCAGGCTTTACACGGTTATCCTGCGTTGCGGTGAGGACAAGATTTCCTCCTATTTCGGACTGCGGTCTACTCAATTCAAGGACGGAAAATATTTACTTAACGGAAAATCCGTTTTTCAGCGTCTCGTCCTCGACCAAGGCTTTTATCCCGACGGAATATACACGGCTCCTACGAGAAACGCACTTGAAAACGATATTAATATATCCTTGGCCTGCGGCTTTAACGGTGCAAGACTCCACCAGAAGGTATTTGAGCCTTTGTTCCTCCATTACTGCGATACTCGCGGTTACATCGTTTGGGGTGAATTTCCAAGCTGGGGTGTAAGTGCCGCGGACGATGAAGGAAAAAATGCTCTGCTTTCGGAATGGAAAGAGGTCGTTGACAGAGACTTCAACCATCCTTCCATTATCGGCTGGTGTCCCCTCAACGAGACTATGTACGATAAATTTAACGATGAAAACGCCAAGGAAAAGCAAGCTGAAAACACGAAGGAAATATACTATTTTACAAAGAAGTACGATCCTACCCGTCCCTGCATAGATGCAAGCGGCGGTATTCACTACGAAACCGACTGCTACGATATTCACGATTACGAGCAGGATCCCAAGGTTTACGGAGAAAGATACGATTCCTTTGCAAATGGCGGGACCCTGTACGATCATTACAGCGGCAGACAGAATTACGATGGAAAATTACCCCTGTTTATAAGCGAATACGGCGGAACGGCGATCAATCCCGAGGAAGGCGCATGGGGATACGGAAACTGCGCAAGAACGAGCGACGAGCTTGTCGAACGCTTTACCGCACTTTCCGACGTATTGCTGCGCAACGAGCGCATATGCGGCTTGTGCTACACTCAACTGTATGACATCGAGCAAGAGAAAAACGGCTTATACACCTATGACAGACAGCCTAAAGCAGACCCCGAATTATTCAAAAATGCCCTTGAAAAAAAGGCGGCAATAGAAGAATAGCAAATCACCCTGAATAAATCACCCCGCGAAGCCATACGGCTTCGTGGGGACCCCGACAAAAAACACCGCAGTTTAATTACTGCGGTGTAATTTTTTTAGTTGTTTGCTGCCATAAGATCCTTGATAGCTTCGTCAATTCTGTGAGCTACCTTTACGAAATCATCTGCGGTGTAGCCGCGAGTTGTTTCGGGTGCGGTACCGATACGGATGCCGCTGGTCTCATAAGCAGAGCGCTTTTCGCCGGGAACGCAGTTACGGTTAAGGATTATACCGCGCTTTTCAAGCTCGTTCTGAACGGCAAGACCGGAAACTCCGTTGGGAGTAAGGTCAACGAGGAACAGATGGTTATCGGTTCCGCCGGTAACGATCTTATAGCCCATCTTAACGAATTCGTCTGCCATAACCTTGCAGTTTGCCACTACGTTTTCGATATAGGTCTTATATTCGGGCTTGAGACATTCAACTGCGCTTACTGCCTTTGCGGCGATAACGTGCTGTAAGGGACCGCCCTGAGTTCCGGGGAATGCTGCGCTGTCGATCTTCTTTGCGTATTCCTTCTTTGCAAAGGTAAGGCCGCCGCGTGCGCCGCGGAGAGTTTTATGAGTAGTCATAGTAACTATATCGCAAACGCCGAAGGGTGTGGGATGTACGCCCGCTACGACGAGACCTGCGATGTGAGCGATATCCGCCATAAAGAAAACGGGGTTTCCGGTTTCGGCAGTATATTCGTCAATAAGCTTTTTGATAAGCTCAAAATCAATAATACGGGAATAAGAGCTTGCGCCTGCAACGACGAGCTTGGGATTATGCTCACGAAGCTTTGCGGCGATATCGTCGTAATTGATAAAGCCGTTATCGTCAACCTCATAATGTACGAAATTGTAAAGCTTACCGCTGTTATTTACGGGAGAGCCGTGAGTGAGATGTCCGCCATTGGCAAGAGACATACTGAGCACGGTATCGCCCTTGGTAAGGAAGGCGGTGTACGCGGTAAAGTTAGCCTGAGAGCCGCTGTGAGGCTGTACGTTAACATGATAAGTATCGGCAACGCCGAATACCTCAAGCCATTTTTCACGGCAGAAAAGCTCAACCTCGTCAACAACGGAGCAGCCGCTGTAATAACGCTTGCCTACCATACCTTCGGAATACTTGTTGGTAAGACAGCTTCCCGCTGCAGCCATAACAGCCGCGCTTGTGAAGTTTTCGCTTGCTATAAGACATACGTTGTCACGCTGACGCTCGTATTCTTTATTGATGAGAGCCGCAACCTCGGGAGAAGAGGAAGCAACTGTTTCGGTTACGTTTGAGATATAGTTAAGATCGGATTTGCTGTACATTTTAACCTCCGGAAGAGAACTGAAAATTTAGTTACTATCGGGAGAAACGCTGTAGTTAGGCGCTTCTTTCGTTATGTAAATATCGTGGGGATGGGATTCCTTAAGACCTGCGCCGGTTATTCTTACGAAGCGTGTCTTTGTTTTGAGCTCTTCGATATTTGCGGTACCGCAATAGCCCATACCGGAGCGAAGACCGCCCATAAGCTGGAATACGGTATCTGCAAGATATCCCTTGTATGCAACGCGTCCCTCAACGCCCTCGGGAACGAGCTTTTTATTATTTGACTGGAAGTATCTGTCCTTACTGCCGTTATTCATAGCGGAGAGAGAGCCCATGCCGCGGTAGGTCTTGAACTGTCTGCCCTGATAAATTTCAGTTTCACCGGGAGCTTCCTCACATCCTGCAACGAGAGAGCCCACCATAATAACGTTTGCACCTGCTGCGATACCCTTTACGATATCGCCGGAATATTTAACGCCGCCGTCACCGATAATAGGAATACCGTATTTGGATGCGACACTGTAGCAATCGTAAATTGCGGTGACCTGAGGAACGCCGATACCGGAAACAACGCGGGTGGTACAGATAGAACCGGGACCTATGCCGACCTTAACGCAATCTGCGCCTGCAAGAATAAGAGCCCCGGTAGCCTCACCGGTAGCAACGTTGCCTGCGATAAGCTGACAATCGGGGAACGCTTGCTTTACCTTGCGGCAGGCTTCGATAATTCCCTTGGAGTGTCCGTGAGCGGAATCGAGAACGAGAACGTCAGCACCCACGTTGAGGAGAGCCTCTGCGCGCTCAAGCACGTCCTTGGTTGCACCGATAGCGGCGGCACAGATAAGTCTGCCGTGCTCATCCTTTGCGGCATTGGGATATTTTAAAGCTTTTTCAATATCTTTAATAGTGATAAGACCCTTAAGATATCCATCGTCATCAACGAGAGGAAGCTTTTCTATTTTATGACTGCGGAGTATTTCCTGCGCCTCTGCAAGAGAGGTGCCTTCCTTTGCGGTAACGAGGTTGTCCTTGGTCATAACCTCTTCGATACGGATATCGAAATTATCAAGGAAGCGGATATCACGGTTGGTAAGAATACCTATAAGCTTGCCGTTTTCACAAATGGGAACACCTGAAATGCGGTATTTGCCCATAAGCGCGTTAGCATCGTAAACGTAATGGTCCTTGGAGAGATAAAAAGGCTCGTTAATAACGCCGTTTTCACTTCTCTTTACACGGTCGACCATATCAGCCTGCTGTTGAATGCTCATATTCTTATGGATAACGCCGATACCGCCCTCACGTGCAATTGCGATAGCCATACGGGTTTCCGTAACGGTGTCCATTGCGGCAGTCATAAGAGGGATATTGAGAGTTATCTTTTTAGTGAGCTGAGTTTTAATATCAACGTCAGCAGGGAGAACAGAACTTTCAGCGGGGATGAGCAGAACGTCATCATAAGTAAGTCCGGATTTTGCAAACTTTTCGCCGTATTCGTTTACCATTGTGTTAACTCCTTTTTTATTAAAAATTACGCCATTTTGTATTTGATATATATTACCACAACACCACTTGATAAGTCAATGAAAATTTTACACAAATAAGGAGAAAAAATGCGTGCATTTATACGGCGAATAAACCATTTAAGACTGTTATTGGTTCAACATTCCGTTTCTGCTTACGCGGCTCAAACTGCATTTTTTATATTGCTTTCATTTTTCCCGTTTATAATGCTGGTTATAACGGCGCTTAAATACTTCCCTTTTACCGAAGAGGAATTTCTTGCGCTGATACTAACGGTAGTGCCCGCAACCCTTACGGACGCCATAGAAGGTATGGTTGACGAAATGTACACAAAGCAAAACAGCCTTTTGCCCATAACGGTAGTTACCGCGCTGTGGTCATCATCAAAGGGGGTTTATTCTTTAATGAGGGGACTGAACAGCGTGTACGGACAAAAGGAGACCCGCGGATACCTTAAACGCAGGATATCTGCAATAATATACACCGCAGTGTTCATAACGGCACTGATATTTACGGTAGGTCTTATGCTGTTGGGAGAATGGTTCATCGAAGAGCTTATAGGCGGGTTAAGAATTAAGGCTTTGTTTATTGCAGTGCGTATGATAACGCAGGTATGTATCCTTACCTTGCTGTTCACGGTGGTATACTACTGTTTTCCCGCGAGACGTATACGCTTGACCGAGCATTTACCGGGAGCGGTGCTTTCCGCCTGCGGATGGGTTGTGTTTACCGAGCTGTATTCCGTATACGCTGCCTTTGCAAACACGGATATATACGGTTCACTTGCGACGATGGTACTGACTATGCTGTGGCTTTATATATGTATGTATATTTTACTGGTTGGCGGAGAAACCAACGCGTATTTGATCGAGCTGAATAACGCCGATAAATAGCCTTGACAATGAGAATACCCGTGTTATAATGGAAATACGGAGGTATTGCTTATGAAACGTATATTTTGCGCATTTTTGTGTCTTTTCCTTCTGATTTCCTCTTTCGGCACTGCCGTTTACGGAAACGAGAAGGAGGACGGTATTAAATACACTTCTTATAATCTTCAGCTGTTCGCCGCCGGAATTGCACTTTACGATATTTCTTACGGTGCAACGACGCAGACCGACGACAGATATTACGAGGTAACTGTCAAAGACGGTCAGGTTACTGCGGTAGGCGGTTACAACAATGAAATTCCCGAAGGTGGATACGTAATTGCCGCAAGAGGCGAAAAGAATATTGAAAAGCTTAAGTCTGTCGAAGCGGGTGACTACTGTGTCATAGACAAATCCGCAAGCAAAGTAATTATTCTCGGCGAGGATTACGATCCCTTTTATCAAAAGGTGATCAGCTTTGATAAGTACAATTCGACACGTAATGCCGACACTATCGTTATTTACAATAAAGGACAAACGACGGGCACCAATATCTGGGGAAACGAGGTAACTGTGGACAAAAACGGATTCGTAACGGTTATCGGAGGTAATGACTCCCCTATCCCCGAGGGCGGATTCGTAATAAGTGCCGTCGGCAAAGAAAGAATCGCCGAGCTTGATAATGCCGCGTCGATAGGTCTGCAGGTATCGGTAGACGATAAAAGCAAAACGGTAACCTTTGCCTACAGCAAGGAAAGCATAAAAGCATCCGTTCTTATAAAGCTTGAAAATGCGAAAAGCATGCTTGACGATGCGAAGAAAGGATATTTGCTAATTGACTATGACGCCGCAAGGGAAAGAATAAATAAGCTTGAAAGTGTTTATTCCGAGGTATGCGACGGTGTGGAAAGCAACAATATTCCCAAAGCTGTCGCAAGCGAATACGCCTTTAACGATTACTATTCCACCTTTTATCTGCTTGTAAACGAAACTCCCGCCGTAGAAGGACGTGCAATGTGGCTGAGACCTGCGGGATTGAACACACAGGATGCTGTTGCAAAAAAGGTTACCGAAATAAAGGAAATGGGATTTAACGTAATATGTCTTGAGCTTTTCTACGACAGCACCTTTATTTGTCCCATGCCCGAGGACGGTTATTTTATACAGAATCCCTCCCTCAAGGGCTTTGATCAGCTTAAGGCGTTTATAGAAGAATGTGCAAGACAGGGCGTTGAGCTTCAGGGATGGCTTCCCGTTTTCAGAGTAAGCTATTCCACAAGCACCTATTACAAGCAAAGTCTTGCCTCCAAAAAACCCGAATGGCTGTGTATAAGCCAAAAGGGTGTTGATTACGTTGCAAACGAATACGGCAACGGTTACTTTATAGACCCCTCCAACAAGGAAGCAACGGATTACCTTATTTCCGTATACGAATATCTCCTTAAGAACTATAAGCTTGACGGGTTGCAGCTTGACTATATCCGATACCCCCACCAGACAGGTGAATATTTCGGATACAACAAGGGAACGAGAGATGCTTTTAAGGAAAAATACGGAACGGATCCTGCCGAAATCACTCCCAACGGCAAGCTGTGGGAAGAATGGATAGATTTCCGCTGTGATTACGTTACTAACTTCGTTAAGGAAGTTGCAAGCCTGACAAATGAGCTTTCTCCTATGACTACCCTTTCCTGTGACGTAGCGCCAAATCTTGAGGAAAGCAGACGCACACATCTTCAGGATGCCAAAAAGTGGCTTGAAGAGGATATTATCGATATCGCCTTCCCCATGGCGTACGGAACCAACGTAGTACAGATGTATTCCGGATACACAGTTGAAGCCTGCGGTGATAACGGCTTGGCGTATATAGGTCTCGGCGACTACGGAGCGGACGTTTTTATAGAACAGATACTTATTTCCCGTGAAAACGGTGCTGATGGAATCGCATTTTTCTCTTATTCACAGTATGCCGCGGGCGGATATAAAAACGCGATCGCATCAACTATTTTCAGTAAAAGTGCGATTTCGCCCTCCTATAACTGCCGTGTAGCGGCAATGGCACAGATAAACACAATTCTGTCACGTCTTGAGCTTATGAAGGATAAGATCGATAAAAACGAGCTTGAAGCATACCGGAATAAGCTTAACGGTATTCTTACTGATCTTGAAAAGGGAACTCTTACTGAAGCGGCAGATAGCATTAAAGCCGCTTGCACCGATCTTCTCGAAGTAAGCGATAAAACCGCCGAGGAAAAGCTGAAAAAGGACGTAAAGCTCCTTGACAAGATAGTTAAGATAAGCCGAGATGATCACAGAACCTTCTTGAAATCCGACGTTCCTGACGGAAGCGATAGCAACATAGATGATTCTGACGGTAACAAAGGCGATCCCATGGTTTGGATCTGCATCGGCGGCGTTATTGCTTTGGCAATTGCAGGTGCGGTTATCGTAATAATATCAAGAAGAAAGAAAAACCGAATTTGAACATTAAAAACCTCCCGAAAATCGGGAGGTTTTTACGTGTCGATATTACTTTAAAGATATTTTTATTCCCTTCATACGCATAAAATGGTTAGACAGGCGTATTTCTCGGTCGCCCGCTTTGAATAGGTTCGTATAGCCGTAGGTTTCGATATACTGCGCTTCGGTTTCGGTGCCGTCAGACCAGCGAATAACGACAGTTTCGCCGCCGTCAAGAACGAGAGCGCCGACAAGTCTGCTCATAAAAGTATCACTTCCCTTTTTTCGGAGATAATAGCTTGCGGGTGATAAAAATGTTTAAACGTACTACCGCCGCAATAATTTGCTTCGTTATGGGCGGAATCGGATTTACGGGATTAATAAAAGAAAAAAACAAAGAAAAGATCAGTGAGGAAAAATATGCCAATGCCGTAAGTGCCTATAAGACCGAGGCAGACGGAAGATACTCGGTTTACGGCGGGATAATGGAAAATTTGCAGGAAAAGTATACCGATATATGCGGCTGGATAAACGTAGCCGACACGAAAATATGTTATCCCTTATTGCTGACAACAGACAATGAATACTACGTCCGCAGAGCGTACGACGGAACAATGGACAAAAACGGCTCCGTTATAGTTGACTACAGGTCTGACCCATCGCTAACGAGCAACAGAAATATTATTCTGTACGGTCATAATATGGCTTCGGGAAATATGTTCGCATACCTTTCAAAGCCCGAAAGATTTATAAACGCGGAGATAGAGATATATTCTGACGGTGTTTTGGGAATATACAAGCCCTACGCCGCATATATAGAGGGCGGAAATGAATTCGTAAAGCTGAGTTTTACAAATGAAGCCGAAATTGAAAGGTATATATCCGACGGTATTCAAAAAACGATAGTTGACTTTGATACCGTTCCGCAGGGCACACCGTATCTGCTAACTTTAATAACCTGCGAAAGCAATCTCGCCCTTGGAGATAAACGGATAGTTATTCATGCTGTACGGACCGAGCTGATCTTGCCCTGACGTACGCGATAATCTCGCTGATACAAACGTGTACTAAGCCCACGACGATGGAGCAAGCGGTTGCCGCAAAGAACTCCTCGTTGTAGCTGAGCTCGGAAAAAATATATAAAAACAGCGTATGGGAAAAATATATGTCGGTGGAAAGCTTACGAAGTACCTTAAAGGGCTTTGAAGGCAGATTTGATAAGAACGGCGAATTAATGGAAAGCCAGAAGAGGAACAACGCCGCAAAGAACACGGAAATATACATTCCCATTCCCTTTGAGGTAAGTGCAAATTCCTCAATTATAAGCACCTCTCCCACAACTGCAACGGCTGAGATGCCGAAGCATATCCAGGCGACGGGCTGCTTAAGCTTAAGTGAATGAGTTGCAAGCAACGCTCCGAGAGCAACGT
>JAGAKP010000072.1 GCA_017625615.1 Clostridia bacterium | reverse complement strand
GCGCCTTCAGCTGCTGCGAAGGATTCGTGACCTGCGAGGAAGCAGAAGCACTCGGTTTCTTCGGAAAGAAGCATTTTGCCGAGATTACCGTGGCCGAGACCAACCTTACGGTTTTCTGCAACGGAGCCGGGGATACAGAAGGACTGGAGACCGATACCGATAGCAGCAGCGGCATCAGCAGCCTTGACACAACCGGTCTTGACTGCGATAGCGCAGCCTACGGTGTATGCCCATACTGCATTTTCAAAGCAGATAGGCTGAGTTTCTCTTACGATCTTATCACAATCGATACCCTTTGCAAGAGTGATCTCCTTGCATTCTTCGATGGAATTGATTCCGTATTCTTTAAGAACGGCGAGGATCTTGTCCACGCGGCGTTCATAGCTTTCAAAAAGTGCCATTAATCGTTACCTCCTTCTTACTGCTTACGGGGATCGATGTAGGTCTTACCGTCATCGAATCTGCCGTAGTGACCGAGAGACTTGTTGTAAGCGGTGGTGGGATCGTCACCCTTCTTGATGAAATCGGTCATTTTGCCAAGAGAAACGAACTCATAGCCGATAACCTGATTATTTTCATCAAGAGCCATACGGGTTACGTAACCCTCAGCCATTTCGAGGTAGCGAACACCCTTCGCCTTGGTACCGTACATGGTACCTACCTGAGAACGTGCGCCCTTACCGAGGTCTTCGAGACCTGCGCCGATGGACAGACCGTCATCAGAGAAAGCAGACTGAGAACGACCGTAAACGATCTGAAGGAACAGCTCGCGCATAGCGGTGTTGATAGCGTCGCAAACGAGGTCGGTGTTGAGCGCTTCAAGAATGGTCTTGCCGGGAAGTATCTCTGCTGCCATAGCTGCGGAGTGAGTCATACCGGAGCAACCGATAGTCTCTACGAGAGCCTCCTCGATAATGCCGTTCTTAACGTTAAGGGAGAGTTTGCAAGCGCCCTGCTGAGGTGCGCACCAGCCTACACCGTGTGTAAAAGCGGAGATATCGGAAACTTCCTTTGCCTTTACCCATTTGCCTTCTTCGGGAATGGGAGCGGGACCGTGGTTAGGACCCTTGGCAACTACACACATATGCTCGACTTCTTTTGAATAGTTGATCATATTTTCTTTTAGTCCTTTCTGGTATGTTTATTTATTTTTTAATAATTTCTGCATAGAAGGAGCCGAATGCACAAGCGGCGTTGGATTCGTCGGTATCAATGTGCATAGCGTCTGCAAAGGAGGGGCTGACTCTTATAACGACTTCGTCAAATATAAGAGCGCGGGGAGTGTCCAGCTTGGTGAGAACGATCTCTTTATCCTTAAGACCGAATCTTTCTGCGGTCTCGGGGGTGAGGTGGATGTGACGCTGAGCGGCAATCGCACCTTCGGTAAGCTCAACCTCGCCTGCAGGGCCTACGAGCTTAACGGGCGCACTGCCTGCAAGATCTCCGGATTCTCTTACGGGAACGGAAATTCCAAGTGTTCTTGCATCGGTAAGGGAAACCTCTACCTGAGAAGCCTTACGTGCGGGGCCGAGAACGGAAACGTTTTTAATGGTGTTTTTGGGACCTACTACGTCAACTCTTTCCTCGCAAGCAAACTGACCGGGCTGTGAAAGCATTTTCTTCACAGTAAGGGTATGACCTGCGCCGAAGAGAGTTTCGATATCCGCCTGAGTAAGGTGAACGTGACGTGCGGAAGTCTCAACTAAAACTGCATTTGCCATATATAGTATCTCCTTACATTATTTTTCACGCTATTATACTACAAAAAGGCGTTCTTGTAAACAACAAAATGCAAAAAACTGTTGAATTTTTTCACAATATATGGTATCATACTTTGGATATTAATATGGGGTAGTATTATGGAATACAAAATTTCTGAAAATGTCAAAAGCGTAAAGCCTTCCGCTATACGGGAAATATTCAAATATATGTCCGTGCCCGGTCTCATTTCCTTTGCGGCAGGCAACCCTTCGCCCGAGTCCTTTCCTGCAGAAGATATGCGTACCGTTGCAGACGGAATATTTGCCACTCAGGCATCTTCTGCTTTGCAATACGGATCCACGGAAGGCTATACCCCTTTGCGCAACCAAATAAAGGACAGATTAAAAAACAAGTTCAATTCTTTTTCTGAAAATGACGAGCTTATCATCACCACCGGCGGACAGCAGGGAATAGACCTTTGTGCACGTGCTATGCTTGACCCCGGCGACGTTGTTATATGCGAAAGTCCTACCTTCATAGGCGCACTTAACGCTTTCCGCGTATGCGGTGCAAAAACTGTAGGAGTTGAGCTTGAGGATGACGGAATTTCCATCGACGGATTGGAAAAAGCGCTGAAGGAAAATCCCAAAGCAAAGATTTTGTATCTCATTCCCACCTTTCAGAACCCTTCGGGAATAACCACGGTACAAGAAAAAAGAAAAAAAGTGTATAAGCTTGCGAAAAAATACGGTGTAATCGTTTTAGAAGATAACCCCTACGGAGAGCTTCGCTTCAGCGGAAAAGACGTGCCCACCGTCAAATCACTGGATACCGAGGGCATCGTAATGTATTGCTCCTCCTTTTCCAAAATACTTTCTTCGGGAATGCGCGTAGGCTTTCTGTGCGGTCCCAAGGAGCTTATTGACCGTTGCGTGGTAATCAAGCAGGCTAACGACGTACACACAAACCTTTTCTTCCAGATGCTCGTAAGCGGTTATCTTGAAAAATACGATCTGGACGCTCATATCCAAACCATACGCGAGCTTTATTTCAAAAAATCCTCACTTATGATAAGCGCACTTGAGAACGGACTCGATCCTTCCATACGCTTTACTCATCCCGAGGGCGGACTGTTCGTGTGGGTCACACTACCCAAGGGCGATTCGACCGATATATTTAAAACCTGCATAGACAAAAAAATAGCGGTAGTTGACGGAAAGACCTTCTTGCCGTCTCCCGCGCCTTGCTCCTCTGTAAGGCTGAACTATTCCACTCCCACTGATCAACAGATTTCAGACGGTATCAGCATATTCTGTGAAACCGTTAACGATTATATTAAAAGGTGACTGAAATGGCTGAATTTTCCAAAGACAAAAAAACAATACTTTCCGGCATAAAGCCCTCCGGTGAGCTTACGCTGGGCTCTTATATAGGCGCTATCCGCAACTGGAAGGAGCTGCAGGAGGAGTATAACTGCATATACTGCATCGCAGATCTGCATGCTATTACCGTCCGTCAGGATCCCGCACTGCTTCGCAAGCGTACCATAACTCAGCTTGCGCAGTATATCGCTTGCGGTCTCGATCCCGAAAAGAACGTTCTTTTCCTTCAGAGCCACGTTCCCGCACACGCAGAGCTCGGCTGGGTCCTTAACTGCTACACCATGGTTGGAGAGCTTAACCGTATGACTCAGTTCAAGGATAAATCCGCAAAGCATTCCGATAATATAAACGCAGGACTTTACGATTATCCCGTTCTTATGGCTGCTGATATACTTCTTTATCAAACGGATCTCGTTCCCGTCGGTGAAGACCAGAAGCAGCACGTTGAGCTTTGCCGTGATATAGCAAACCGCTTCAACGGCGTTTACGGAAACGTTTTCAAAATGCCCGAGCCATTTATACCCAAGCTCGGCGCAAGAATAATGAGTCTTGCGGACCCCGAATCCAAAATGAGCAAATCCGAAAGCGATAACGGCTGTATATGCCTGCTTGACCGACCCGAGGATATTATGGCTCGCTTCAAGCGCGCCGTTACCGACAGCGAAACCAGCGTTCATTTTGATCCCGTAAACAAAAAAGGCATTTCCAACCTTATGACCATCTGCTCCGCCGCTACCGGTATGACCTTTGAACAGATAGAAAATCAGTTCGCAGGCAAAGGATACGGCGAATTCAAGCCCTTCGTCGGCGAAGCCGTTGTTGAATTGTTAAGACCCGTAAGAGAAGAAACCAACAGACTTTTAAAGGATAAAGCATATCTCGATTCCATTCTCAAGCAAGGCGCAGAACAAGCGTCCTATCTTGCACGCCGTACCCTTTCAAAGGTTTACCGCAAGGTTGGCTTCTATACCACGGATAAATAATATTATAAATTTGAGGTGTCTCAGTGGCAAATAAAAAGCCTGAATACGATAGCCATTCCATATCCGCCCTTAAAGGCGCAGAACGAGTTCGTCTGCGTCCTGCCGTTATTTTCGGTAGTGACGGACTTGAGGGATGCGAGCATTCGTTTTTCGAAATACTTTCAAACTCAATAGATGAAGCCCGTGAGGGATACGGAAACGTTATCAACGTAACCGTTTTCTCCGATCACGCCATGATAGTCGAGGACTTCGGAAGAGGCGTACCTCTTGATTGGAACGAAAAAGAACAGCGTTACAACTGGGAGCTCGTATACTGCGAGCTTTACGCAGGCGGAAAATACGATAAGCAGGGAGGAAGCCCTTACGGTTATTCTCTCGGCACCAACGGTCTCGGCGCCTGCGCAACTCAGTACGCTTCCGAATATATGACCGTCACCTCCTGCTCCCGCGGGGTTAAGTCTACTATTGAATTTTCAAAGGGAAACCCCGTAGGCGGTCTTCAAAAAGAGCCCTGCGCCAGAAACAAAACGGGAACTACCGTTAAATGGAAGCCCGATTTTGACGTTTTTACCGACATTTCCATTCCTTATGAATTTTTCACCGACGTTCTGAAGCGTCAGGCAGTAGTTAACGCAGGTCTTACTCTTGTATTAAATTGGCAAAATCCCGACGGCAGCTGGAAAAAAGACGAATATCTATATCCCAACGGAATAATGGACTATATAACCGAAAACGTCGGACACGGATATCTTACCGAGCCTGTGCAGTATTCTTGCGAGCGTATCGGAAGAGACAGAGCCGATCAGCCCGATTACAGTCTGCTTATAAACTTTGCATTTTGCTTCTCCAACGAATCCAATTTCGTTGAGTATTACCACAATTCTTCTTTTCTTGAGCACGGCGGTTCACCCGAAAAGGCTGCAAAGACTGCCTTCGTGTACGCCGTTGACAAATATCTTAAGGATAACGGTAAATACACTAAATCTGAAAGCAAAATTACCTGGAACGACGTTGTGGATTCACTCATTCTCGTTACCAACTGCTTTTCCACCGCTACCTCTTATTCCAACCAGACCAAAAAAGCTATTACAAACGTGTTTATCTCCGATGCGATGACGGAATTCTTCAAGCAAAGGCTTGAGGTATACTTTGCAGAAAATCCTTCAGCAGCAGATAAAGCGTGTCAGCAGATACTCGTTAACAAGCGCAGCCGCGAATCTGCGGAAAGCATGCGTCTTAACGTAAAGAAAAAGCTTACCACGACTCTTGATATAAACAATACTGTTGAAAAATTCGTAAACTGCCGCAGTAAGGATCCCGAAATATGTGAGCTTTATATCGTTGAGGGTGATTCTGCACTTACCAGCTGTAAGCTTGCAAGAGATCCTTCCTTCCAGGCGATAATTCCTGTAAGAGGCAAGACGCTTAACTGTCTCAAGGCTTCTTACGATGCGATTTTCAAAAGTGATATTATCGTGGATCTTCTTAAGGTCATCGGCTGCGGTGTAGAGATCAAAGCAAAGGGAAGCAAAAACCTTACCGAATTCAACCTTGCTTCTCTCCGTTGGTCAAAGATAATCATCTGTACCGATGCCGACGAGGACGGATATCAGATAAGAACGCTTATACTCACACTGTTTTACCGTTTGCTTCCTACTCTTATAAGAGAGGGAAGGGTATACATTGCCGAAACTCCCCTGTACGAGATCACGACGAAGGACGATACCTATTTTGCGTATGATGAAGGCGAAAAAATGTCCATTCTCTCCAAAATCGGAAATTCCAAATATACCATTCAGCGTTCAAAGGGTCTTGGCGAAAACGATGCGGATATGATGTCGCGTACCACTATGGCGCCCGCCACCAGAAAGCTCGTTCGCATAACGCCCGATGACGAAGCAAAGACCTACGAAATGTTTGACGTTCTCCTCGGTGATAACCTTGCGGGCAGAAAACAGTTCATTTCTGAAAACGGCGCAAGATATCTTGATCTTGCAGATTATTGATAGGGAGGGATAACCATGGCTAAAAAGAAAAAAGTCGAGCCCGCTCCCATCAAGCCCGCAGAAGTTGTCAATACTCCCATTACGGAGATATTGGAGAGCAACTATATGCCGTACGCAATGAGCGTAATAGTCTCCCGTGCAATACCTGAAATAGACGGACTTAAGCCCTCCCACAGAAAGCTTTTGTATTCAATGTACAAAATGGGACTTATGACGGGTCCCAAGGTTAAAAGCGCCAAGGTAGTGGGACAGACTATGATGCTCAACCCTCACGGTGACGCCGCTATTTACGAGACCCTCGTACGACTTACCACCGGCAGAGAATCACTTTTGCATCCGCTTATCGAATCCAAGGGTGCTTTCGGTAAGCAGTATTCCGATATGGTGTTCTCCGCTTCACGTTATACCGAATGTAAGCTCGCACCCATTTGCGAAGAGCTTTTTGACGGTATCGACAGAGACGGCGTTGATTTTGTAGATAACTATGACGGCACCATGAAGGAGCCTACGCTTCTTCCCGTATCCTTTCCCAATATTCTCGTTGCCCCCAATAACGGTATCGCCGTTGGTATGACCAGCCGTATATGTTCTTTTAATCTTGCGGAATTGTGCGATGCCACCTCTCTCTATCTTAAAAACGGATACGTTTCCGTGCCCGAGCTTTTGGAGATAATGCCTGCACCCGATTTTTCCACGGGCGGTCAGCTTATTTATGATAAGAATAAAATGGCTGACATTTATTCCACCGGTGTGGGAACCTTCCGTGTTCGTTCCAAATGGCGTGTAGACGGAAACCATATAGAAATATATGAAATTCCTTATACAACAACAGCGGAAAAGATAAAGGATTCCATCGTTAAGCTTGTAAAAGAGGGCAAGGTAAAGGAAATTTCCGACGTCCGTGACGAGATCGGTCTTAACGGACTTACGCTTACCATCGATATCAAGCGCGGCGTTGACGTGGATAAGCTTATGTCCAAGCTTTGCAAATCCACTCCCTTGGAGGATACCTTCGGCTGTAACTTCAATATTCTCATAGGCGGAGTTCCCCGTACGCTGGGCATTGCCGACATAATCGAGGAATGGAGTGCCTTCCGCGTTGAATGCTTACGTAGAAACTATATTTTTGATCTCGGTAAAAAGAGCGATAAGCTTCATCTGCTTTACGGTCTGAGAAAAATACTGCTTGATATTGACAAGGCAATAGCTATTATCCGTCATACCGAAAACGAAAAGGACGTTGTCCCCAACCTGATGACGGGCTTCGATATTGATAAAATACAGGCAGAATATGTTGCGGATATCAAGCTTCGTAACCTGAACCGCGAGTATATTCTCAATCGCACCGAAGAGATCGGAGAGCTTGAAAAGGAGATAGAAAACCTTAAGAGCCTTATCGCTTCCGAGCGTAAGATACGTAACGTTATCATAAAACAGCTTACCAAGATAAAGGAAAAATACGGTAAGCCCAGAAAAACGGAGGTCTTCCTACCCGAAGCCACCGCAGAAGTTTCCAACGAGCCTCAGTACGAGGATTATCCTTGCTTTATGTTTATGAGCAGGGAAGGCTACTTCAAAAAGTGTCTGCCTGCATCTCTTCGCGGCAGTGACGTCCAGAAATTCAAGGAAGGAGACGAGCTGCTTACCTCCTGTGAAACCACAAACTGTGCAGAAGTTCTTTTCTTCACCAACAAAGCGCAGGTCTACAAGGCTCATCTCTACGATTTCGAGGACGTTAAGGCGTCCGCGTTGGGCGACTATATTCCCGCAAAGCTTGGCTTTGAGGACGGCGAAAAGGTTGTGGCGGCACACGCTATGACAGATTTCAGCGGTACCTTCGTGGTATTCTATGAAAACGGAAAAGCAGTACGCTTTCCTGCAGAATCCTATGCAACGGTCACCAACCGCAAAAAGCTTACCAAAGCTCTGGCGGCAGGTACGGTTGCCGTCGGCGTATTCAGGGGCGGCAACGAAAAGCAGGAATATCTCATAATTTCCTCCGCTTCCCGCGCATTGCTTATAAAAGAAAAGCAAATTACCGAAAAATCCACGAGAAGCGCATCGGGTGCAACAGTAATGACACTGAAAAAGGGTCATACCGTCGTAAGCGCTTCAATATACGATCCTTCCAAACGTACGTTGGCAAAGGAAAGCCGTTATCGCAAATCGGCACTGCCTTCTACCGGCGGACTGTTTGAGGATGACGATCCCGAGCTTAATCAAATGACACTTATCTGAATCTCTTTTTAGAAAGGAGTATTCACATTGAAGAAAGTAATCAGCCATTATATTACGGAAATTTTAGCTTTTGTCGCTTTGCTGCTCGCTTCCGTAGTTGGGTTTGCCGTAAAAAATCAGGTTGCCGGCTGGATATGTCTGTCCATCGCATTGGTGTACTGCGCAGTCATCGTGGTATCCGAGCTTGTAAAGCTGAAATGGAAAATGCCCGAGCAAACGGAAAAATCCATTTCCTCCCTTACGGTAAGCTTTCTTATGAAGCTTGAGCATCCCGCTGTTCTTATTGATGACCGCGGCAGGGTCTTATGGCATAACGAAGCAATGGATTCCATCGATTCCGGCAAAACCGTAAAGCACGGAGCCCCCGTAAGCGAAATTCTTGATCAGGTCTTGGTGCCGAAAAAGAATAACAGCGGTGAAGAGCCCCTTTCTTATACCGCCGGCGACAAGCATTTTTCGGTATTCCACTATCCCGTATTCGGATCTGCGAAGAAATACGATCTTTGCATTATGTACGATATTACCGAGCTTCACAACAGCAAAGAATATATAAAAATGCATAATCCCGCGGTAATGTATATCGTTGTGGATAACTTTTCCGAATTGGCTCAAGGATTAAAGGATAACTACCGTGCCTCCTCTGCGAAGGTAAGTACTCTGCTCACCGAATGGGCGGCAACCTTTAACGGGCTTATAAAAGAATTTGAGCGAGACAAGTATATCTGCGTATTCGACGAGCACTACGTTGAGGATATGAAAAAAGCGGATTTCGATATTATCGATAAGGTCTCTGCCGTCACCGCTTCTGACGGCGGTGCACCTCTCACCATATCGATCGGCGTAGCCGCAATCGACGGTGCCTTCTCCGAAAAAGAGGAAGCCGCAATGCAGGCGCTTCAGCTCGCACTTCAAAAGGGCGGAGCACAAGCAGTGGTGCGTGACAGAATGCGTTCGCAGAATTACGGCGCACGAGTTCGTGCCGCAAAGAAGGACAGTAAGGGACCCTCCAGAAATACCGCCTTTGCGCTGTGCAATCTCCTTGAAAACGCTTCCAACGTTATCATTATGGGGCACAAGAATCCCGATTACGATTCCATTGCGTCCTGTATAGGTATTGCCCGCCTCGCGTTCTGCTACGGAAAGCATCCTTATATTATCGTAAACGACCGTGATGAGGGTATCAAGCCCGCCCGTAATAAGCTGGCAGGCTTAGAAGAATACAAAAGCGTATTTGTAGACGATATTTATGCGCAGGAGCTTATAACCCCCTCCACCTTGCTTGTTATTACCGACGTTAATAACGTTGATATGTTCGCTTCAAAGGAAGTTTTCAACAACGCTTCTCAGGTGGTTCTTATCGACCACCATATCAAAAAAGAGGACTTTGACCGAACCTTATCCGTTGAGTTTATTGACCCTTCCGCATCCTCAGCTTCCGAGCTGGTAAGCGAGATCCTCGAGGAAAAGCTTCCTGCAGGTGCTCTCAAAAAGGAAGAGGCAGTGCTTCTTTTTGCGGGAATTCAGCTTGATACCGAAAACTTTACCCGTGGAACTGGTGTAAGAACCTTTGGCGCTTCCTTCTATCTGCGCAGTCTCGGTGCAGATCCCGGTGAAGCCAGAGAATTCTTTAAAAATAATATCGACGATTACAGAAGTCTTGCCGAAATCGAGCGTAATATTTATAAATACCACGATTATATGGCAATTTCCTTCTTCGAAGGCGTTGGCACCGAATCGGATTATCTTTTGTGCTGTTCGGTAGCTGACCGTATGCTTTCAATAGAAGGTATTACCGCGTCCTTCGTTGTTTGCGCGGTAGACGATTCGGTGCGCATTACCGCTCGCTCCAGAAACAACGAGCTTAACGTGGGAACGATAATGGAATCCTTCGGCGGCGGCGGAAGATTTGATGCGGCGGCGTGCAGAGTATACAACGCCAATACCGCAGATATCGTTAAAGAACTTGAAAAGAAAATTGATTTGTTTTGTGAAGGAAAATTAAGGAGGAAAGAAGATGAAGGTACTGCTTCTTGAAGATGTGCGCAGTCAGGGTAAGAAAGGTGAAATTATCGAAGCGTCCGACGGTTACGCAAGAAATTTCCTTATACCCCGTAAGCTTGCCGTAGAGGCAAACGCACAGATACTTACCGAATATAAAAACAAAAAGGCTTCCGAAGCCCACAAAAAGGCAGAGGAAAAGAAAGCCGCAGAGGCTGCAGCTGCTTCCATAAACGGAAAAAGCATAGTTTACAAGGCAACCGGCGGTGCAGACGGCAGACTTTACGCCGCAGTTACTGCAGCGGATATCAGCAAAAAGCTTAAGGAAACCTTTGGTATCGACGTTGACAAGCGCAAGCTCGTACTTAACGACAATATCAAAAACGTAGGCGAATATAACGTTACAGTTAAGCTTTATCCCGAAATTTCAGCTAAAATAAAGGTAATAGTAGAAAACTAAGAAACGGAAGATAACAATGCCCGAATTAGATTCCATACGACAAATGCCGTATTCTCTGGAAGCAGAGCAGGCGATATTGGGTATAATACTCGTAGACCCTCAGCAGATCGCGAAAATCAGCGAGAGCGTAAAAAGCGACGATTTCTATCTTGAGCGTCACGCGGTTATTTATAACGCAATGACTTCTATGTTCCGCACCAACGTGGAAATAGACATCGTTACGCTTATAGAGCAGATAACCAAGCTGGGCACGTATTCAGAGGGAGACGCGGCTAAATATATAAAACAGCTTGTAGATATGGCTTCCGCGGCTACAAATATCAACGAATACGTCCGTATAATCAAGGATAAAGCTGTTTTGCGACAGCTTATAAGTGCTGCCCGCGATATATCTGACAACGCTTACTCGGAAATAGGCGAGGTAAGGGATATAGTCGACTCTGCGGAAAAGGCTATATACGATATTTCTGCCGATAAGTATTCCGACCGTTTTATGCACATCAGGGACGCTATCGTTCAGGCCCTCGACCAGTATCACGAGCTTGAAAAAAATCCCGAGGGTGCAACCGGTTACAAAACGGGCTTCTCCTCACTGGACAGATATTTGCTCGGTATCGGTCCCGGCGACCTTGTTATTCTCGGCGCACGACCGGGTGTTGGTAAAACCTCCTTTGCTTTGAACATTGCTTCAAATATTGCCCGTTCTTCCAAAAAGGAAGTTGCAATTTTCTCCCTCGAAATGACTGCGGATCAGCTGGTAAACCGTATGCTTTCCACCGAAGCAAGCGTAAACAGCTCCGCTTTACGTACAGGACGAATTTTACCCGAGGAATGGAGCCGTATCGCAACTGCTGCGTCCACGCTGTCTTCTCTTGATATTCTTATCGACGACACTTCGGATATAACTACTACCGCAATGAAGGCGAAGCTCCGCAGATGTAAGAACCTCGGTCTCGTTGTTATCGACTATCTCCAGCTTATACGCGGCGAAAGCCATACCGATAACAAAGTACTTGAGGTTGCGGCTATCACGAGAGACCTTAAGCTTATGGGAAAAGACCTTGGCGTGCCTATTATACTGCTTTCACAGCTTGCCAGACGTAGCGAACAGCGCAACGAAAAGCGTCCTATGCTCTCTGACCTGCGTGATTCGGGCGCTATCGAGCAGGATGCGGATATGGTTATCTTTTTGAGCAAGGAAGCACCTTCCGAAAAGGATGCCCCTCCCGCTCCCGGAGGATTTGAGGCAGTTGAGTGTATCGTTGCCAAGAACAGACACGGTGCGCAGGGTATTTCAAAGCTCGCTTGGTACGGAAGCACATTCCGTTTCGTATCCGTTGACGAGGAAACAAATGAACCCGGTTAAAAGCGTAAAAGATTTTTTGAACAGTAACAATATTTCGGGCATAATTCTCGTCGCCCTTTCAGGCGGTGCCGATTCCGTGTGTCTCTTGTCCGCATTGCTTGAATGCGAAGCGGCTGTATCCGCTTTCCATCTAAACCACGGTATTCGAGGCGAGGAAGCGGACAGAGATGAGGAATTTTGCAGATCCTTATGTAACCGTCTGGGTGTGCCTTTTTCCTCGGAAAGAGCAGATATTCCCGCAATCTCCGCTGAAAAGGGAATAGGTATCGAGGAAGCGGCGCGCAACGTACGTTACGATAAGCTGAACAGAGAAGCAACCCGTATTAACGCTGATTATATCGCAACTGCTCACAACGCCGACGATAACGTTGAGACGGTTATATTCAATCTCGTTCGCGGCTGTTCTCCCGACGGGCTGTGCGGTATTCCGAAAATAAGAGGCAATATAATACGTCCGTTACTTGATTCCACAAGAGAAGAAATAGAAGAATATCTCTGTAAAAAAGGACTTTCTTTCGTAACCGACAGCACCAATTCGGATATAGCTTATACAAGAAACAAAATACGCCACTCCGTCCTTCCCGTGCTGAGGAGTATAAATCCCGCCATTTCCGCATCTGTTGCAAGAATGTGTGAATCTATACGAGACGATAAAGCGTACTTTGAGTCTTCCG
>JAGAKP010000071.1 GCA_017625615.1 Clostridia bacterium | reverse complement strand
TGATGAGCTTCGGGAACGGCTTGACGAGGTGGAAAAAGGCAAGCCTGTGTACGTGATCTGTCAAAGCGGTCTGCGAAGTTACATCGCAAGCCGTATTTTGGAAGGAAGCGGCTACACGGCATATAATTTCGCAGGAGGCTTTCGCTTCTTTGACGCGGTAATGAACGACCGCGCGCTGATCGAGTGTGCCACTGCCTGCGGCAGGGATAACTGATTAAAAAGCAAATGTCCGCCGATGCAAAACGCACGGCGGACATCGGTTATTGGTCACCTAGTTCTTCTAATCCGGGTTTGTCGGTAAGTTCAATTGTACCGCGGGAGAGCTTGACCTTGCCTTCGTTCTGGAAATATTTAAGCATTCGGGTGATGACCTCGCGGTGAGAGCCAAGGTGACTCGCAATGGTCTCATGTGTTATTTTCAGCGTGTCGCTGTCCTCGATAGCGGATTCTTCCAAAAGGAAGGCGGCAACGCGTTTGTCAAGGCTTTTCCACATAATTTGCTCAATAAGCCACATCACATCGGAAAAGCGGGTGGCCATCAGTTCATTTGTGTAGTTCGCTACGGGTGCGGACTCGGCCATAATATTCTGATAGACCTCTACCGGAATGATCCAAAGGTCAGTGTCCTTTTCGGCCTCAATGGTGATGTCAAACTGAATAGAGCGCATCATACAGGATGCGGAAAACAGACACATATCCCGATCAAACAGACGGTAAATGGTGATTTCCCGTCCTTCATCGGAGAAAATATAAGCGCGAAGCTGACCGGACTTTACCAACAAGAGCCCTGTGCAGTCATCTCCGCCGTTGTGGATCACCGTTCCTTTTTTTACCGTGCGGGTGATCAATGAACTGAGTATATGTCCTTGGTGAACAGAGTTTAATTTATTCCATATGGGGAAATAGTTTTGAAATTCCATATAATCCATCCTACCCTTATCCGCTTGTAAGTACGGAGCATATAAGGAATATGTTTTAAATTTATTATACACGATTTGCTCCGAAAATTCAATACGAATATGATTGATTGTAATTTAGTAATAGATATCTTTTAGCTCAAACCATAAAATTTGCAAATTAACGAACTGTGGTTCAGAATTGAGTAGATGGCGGGACACCCACACCCGATTGTAATTGTTACTTATATGTGATATAATCAGTCTGATAAATTGGAATTTGTAAACTGAAATCAACTTTTGTTGTAATTTCATTATACTTAAAAAATGAAGTGAAGATATATGTTTGTTCAAAGAATTATCAGTTTCTTTTTGGATGTTGTTACATCTTTTCACTATGGTTTTTACCTTTCAGAAGCCTTTGAAGAAACGGATTGCGAAATTTCTACATAAGAGGTGGTATGTGATATGGATAAATATGTAGGTATTCATTCTGAAATCAAGGATTGCGGCGGTGTGCCTGCTCTTTATATCAACGGAAAACCGCACGCTGCAGTTGCATATATGACTTATCTTGAAAAGTTCAATGAGTATGAAGATTTTGCGTCGGCAGGCTATAAATTCTTTTCTGTTCCGGTTCTTTTCTCGGGCAGATGGATAAGCACAACAGACGGACTGACCCCATTCAAAAAAGGTATTTTTGACATAAAGGGGGCTCCTGTTTTTTCGTTGTTTGACGAGGCTGTCGAGAAGATTCTTGAAGCTTGCCCCGAAGCTTACATAATCCCGAGAGTAAATATAAGTATGCCTGTCTGGTGGGAACAGGAAAACCCCGATGAACTTAATATGAAAGACGGTGTTCCTTGCAGAGAATCCTTCTATTCGCAGAAATGGCGTGACGATGCATCCCGGTTTTTGCGCGAATTCACGCAATATGCAAATTCCTGCAAATATGCATCGCATATCGTGGGTTATCAGATAGCAGGCGGACAAACAGAAGAATGGTTTCACTTTGATATGAACGGCGGCTATGGTGACTGTGCAAAGTCGGCTTTCAGGGCATTTCTTGAAGAATATTATCCCGAAACTGAGTACAAAGGTTTACCCGATTTAACCTTGCTCAATAAAAAAAGCAATTATTTCAACAACGAATATCTTTCATGGTATATAGAATTCACAAACTTCAAGATTGCAGAAGCCATAAGTCACTTTGCCGGGATTATCAAAGAGGAAACAGGTGACAACGTTGTTGTAGGTACGTTTTACGGTTATACTCTTGAGGTAACCAACTCCCTGCAAGGCAATCATGCACTCAACTATATATTGAAAGACAAAAAAATCGATTTCATCTGTTCACCGAATTCATACATCGGCACCCGCTCGCCCGATATGGACTGGACAGAAATGTATCCTGCCGATTCCGTTCGTCTGCACGGAAAAATGTGCTTTCAGGAATGCGATATAAGAACGCATCTGACCGTACCTCTTTCTCAGAAGGACCCTTCAACCGACCCGCACGGACTTCTTTCTGCTCCCGTATGGCAGCCGAGAGAATCAAAATATCAGGCTGTAAACGAAATCCGAAAATCCTTTGCACGTCAGCTTATAAAAGGCAATGCCCTTTGGTGGTTCGATATGTGGGGCGGTTGGTATGCAGATGATGATATTATGAACGAAATGGCGGCTTACAAAAGTATTTATGAGCAAAGCTTAACCGATGCTGACAGAAGGTCAAATGCTGAAGTTGCGGTATTCGTTGATGAAAGTGCATATAAATATCTCACAAACTGCTCATTACGCAACATTTTCCACACCCAGCGAAACGAACTCGGTCTTACAGGCACGCCGTATGATATATATGACGTTTATGATTTTGATGAGGTTTACCGGAATTATAAGGCGGTTGTTTTGTTGTCAAGTGCAAAGACAGCTTATATGGAAAATGCCCGAAACCTTTGCAAAACGGACAACATTCCCTATATTATGACCTCGGCCCTGAAAGAAAAGTTCACGGTAAGCGAGCTGAGGGCTTTCTTCGAAAAAAGCGGAGTTCATATTTACTGTGAAACCGATGACATTATTTATGTGAACAAAAACTATATTTGTATTTATGCCGTAACCGCCGGTAAAAAAACAATTTATCTCGGCAGGCAAAGAAATATCAGCGAGTTACTCGGCGGCGCTTATCAGGGTACTGCAGCCACCGTTACCATTGAGATGCAAAAGGGCGAAACAAAACTCTTCAGGCTTTACTGATTTTGAAGCGTGATTTGAATGAAACTTAAACCGAATCATATATTGAATCCAGTTGCAATAACGACGACCGGAAACATCCGTCGGTTAATAATCGAATGTGAAAAAGATTTTATTAAAGAAGCAGATAAATTCCAATTTGTTGAACTTCGGTTCTAAAATGAGACGTACTCCCAAAAAGCAAAGTACTTCCGAGGAAGTACTTTATTTTTTTTACATTTTATTGACAAAGTCCCTTCTGACAGATATAATAAAGTTAAATTGTACCCGGGTTTAATTTGAATTGAACCCCTTTGAAAGGAGCAATGACTTGTCGAACTTCAGAAGTGAAACGGAAACAAAAGAATTACACAGAAAAATCCTTACAGCCGCAACGGCTTTGTTCATTCAGAAAGGCTATGAGCGTACAAAAATAACTGACATTGCAAAACTATCCGGTGTACCTAAATCAAAGATACTTTATGAAATGAACAGCAAAGAGGAAATTCTGTGCCTGTTGGTGAGAAAATTTCTTGACGGCGTAACATCTAAATCTGACCGAGTCGCAAAAGAACTCACCGACGACCAAGTGCTTATCCTGCTTGCCAATGAGGTATTACAGCTTTATATGGCGGAAATGAATGAGGATATGCGTAACCTCTATCTTTCAGGCTATTCAATGCCGAAAACAAGTGAAGAGGTTCTTAAACGAAGAACCGATATGATGTATGAAGCCTTCAGCGAAACATTTAAGAATTTTACGTGGAATGACTTCTACGAAACTGAAATCGCTTCAATGGGTATAATGAGAGCATATATGACCGTTCCCTGCGGTATATATTTTACTATTGAAGCAAAATCAAAAAGACTCGTAACAATGCTTCTGCGTATTTATAAGGCGGAAGATGAAAAAATCACCGAGGCAATCAGCTTTATCGAAAAAATTGATTTTGCAACCGTTGCAAAAGAGGCGGTGCAAAGTGTTTTTGATGAACTAGATATAAAAATGCAAAGTGCAAAACGCAAAGTGCAAAACGAGGCATGACTATGGAAAGTATTATTGAAAAGAAAAGTTTTGATTTTGCGGTGAGGATTGTTAATCTTTACAGACATCTGACGGCTGACAAAAAAGAGTTCGTTCTGTCAAAACAGCTCTTAAGGAGCGGTACGAGCATCGGCGCCAATGTTGCCGAAGGTGAAAGAGGTCAGACCAAGCCTGACTTCAACAGCAAAATGAACATAGCACTGAAAGAAGCAAATGAAACATATTATTGGTTAAGACTTTTATATAAAACTGACTTCTTAACCGAAAAAGAATTTAATAGTATTGAATCTGACATAAAAGAAATTATTGCAATTTTAATTTCTATATGTAGAAAGACAAACGTAAATTAAGTGCAAAACGCAAAACGCAAAGTGCAAAACGGTTTTGCGGTAAAGTGGCACTAAAAATAAAACAAGTAAATTTTTGCTAAGTGTAAATACTCATGCAGAAGCTAACGGATACATTCGTTTTGCGTTTTGCACTTTGCACTTTGCACTCAAATAATCCCCGAAAGGAGAATAAACTATGAAAAAATTTTTATCAATCGTGCTCTCAATCTTAATGGTTGTGACTATGATTCCCATGTCGGTACTGCCGGCAAGTGCGGCTGAAAATCTCGACTATAATATTAAGCTCGAGGTTGTTGACTGGGCTGTTTATGAAACATCAGGTGAGCTCATTGGCGAGTTTAACGCTGTTGAGCATGGTGATGCATTTTACGATGTGTCATTGACCCAAGCTGATGACGGAACATTCACCTGCAGCTATCAAATTGCTCTTGAGCGTAACGGTGGCAACACAGCGTGGGGTGAAAGCAGTATATCCTTCAAAATTGATTCCTGTGAAGATGAATTTATGCAGGAGTTTGAAAAGTCATTCTACAGCAACTACAATATTTATTACACCTTAAAGGTAACAAGAAGAGCAGGTCACGCCGACGGCACTGCTACTTGCACCACTCAGGCAGTCTGCACCGTCTGTGGCGAAAGCTATGGCGAAGTGGACACCACTAACCACGACAATAGCGTTGACTTCAACTACAATGGCTTCTGCGAAAACGGCTGCTATGAGCCTGCCGTAGATTCCGACTCTGACGGCTATTATGAAATCTCCAATGCAGGTCAGCTCTTCTGGTACGCAAACTACATAAATACTGTTGACAGAACAGCAAATGCAGTTCTCACAGAAGATATCGACCTTGAAGGCAGACCCTGGACACCCATCGGTTCCACAGGTGAAAACAGCAACAATTTCCGCGGTATCTTTGACGGACAGAATTACTTCATCAGGGGGCTTTATGTTGAAGGCGACAGAGCGGGGCTTGGCTTCTTCGGTGAAGTCAGAACCGGTACAGTCAAGAACTTCACCATCTACGGTGAGGTAGTCGTGAACACCGAGGTCGATTATGTCGGCGGTGTTATCGGCTCCATCTGCGGTGTCAACGGTGAAAATGACCTTGAGAGAAACGGTGCGATTATTCAGAATATTAAGTCTTTTGTAAATCTTACCGTTAAGGCACACGGCGTTGGTAAGATAGGCGGCTTTGTGGGTTATGCAAACCATCAGAGCCTTATTGAAAAATGCTCCTGGTACGGCACCTTTGATGCAGGCGAGTACCGTGTGGATAACGGTGCAGGCGGCTTCATAGGACGCATTCAGGAGAATTCAAGTGAAGTTACTATCCGTAACTGCGCAGCCTACGGTACCATCAAGACCAATTACGCAGGTGACTATAATGATACCACAACCATTTATATGGGCGGATTCCTGAGCTTCTCCAATACGAACGCACAGACTACCCTTGAAAACTGCCTGTTTGCAGGTAGGTTTAAGCGCGGTGAAAACCTGACCGATGAGGCTTTTCTTGGTGCATTCGGTACCCTTCGCAGCGTTAAAGCAATCGAGAATTGCTATTACCTTGGTGACGACGGTCTTGAGGCTGTACACAGCGATTCGCCTCTGAACCCCGAGAGTGATAACGTAGAGATCACAAAGGTAACCTGGGAAGAGCTCAAGTTCGATGTGGTTGCCAAGAAACTGGGTGAGTACTGGGAGCAGGGCGTCCATTATCCCACACTCAAGGACCACTTTGCGCATTGGGGTAGTGAAACCTACGGCTACGCCGACAACGGCGACGGCACCCACGATATGGTCTGCATCGGGTGTGGTTACGTGGAAGTGTATAATGAAGTCCATAGTGGCGGCACCGCCACCTGCACCGAACAGGCTGAGTGCCAGCATTGCGGCGCAAGCTACGGCGAACTTGATCCCGATAATCACGAATATGAAAACGGCTTCTGCTTACCTTGTAACAGCTATGAAAAGCCTGCAATCGAGCCGGGCGAGTATGATGATGAAACCTGGGACGATACTTACCTTATTTCCAATGCAGGTCAGCTTTATTGGCTTGCAGAATATGTGAATAATGTTAATAACGAAGCTCATGCAGCTCTGACTGCAGATATCACTGTTCCCGAAACAGCTCCCAACTGGGTGCCCATCGGCGGTTATTATCAGTGGACTCCCTACACGGGTTATTTCGACGGACGGATGCATACCATTTCAGGTCTTAAGTGCGAGACTGAGGGTTACTATGCAGGCTTGTTCGGATATACAGATTACGGCAATGAAATTAAGAACGTAGGTGTTATCAACAGCTCCTTCAAGGGTATAGACAATGTTGGCGGTCTTATCGGCAGCAGCTACAGCTATGTGAAGAACTGCTATGTGGCAGATACCACCGTAGAGGGCACCGGATACGATATCGGCACTCTCATAGGCTATAACGGCAATGAAGTAAGCAACTGCTATACCGACGGTGGAACTCTCATCGGCGGTGACTCCGGCATTACCGCCAACAGCTACTATCTCTCTGAAACAGAAACCGAGGACGGCGGTAAAACCGAGGCTCAGTTTGCTTCCGGTGAAGTCGCATATCTTCTTCAGAACGGCGTATCAGGTGAAGAGGTTTATGACGACGAAGGCAACTATATTGAAACTGTCGTTCCTCACATCTGGGGACAGAAGATAGATACAGACACTTATCCCGTATTAGGCGGTGATAAGGTTTATCAGGTATCCGACTGTAAAAACGCAGAAGCTTACAGTAATGTTGATAAAGACCTTGGTCACAATTATGTAAACGGCATCTGCACCGTCTGCGACGAAGTATGCGGCCACACCGGCGGCACCACCAAGCCCACCGACAATGGCAACGGCACCCACAGTTCCACCTGCGCCGTCTGCGGGAATATTACCGAAGAGCATGCCTTCGATGAAAATGGCACCTGTGTCTGCGGCGTAAATTTGTTCTCCGTCAGCGGCAGCACCCTGACCATCGACGGTACCCTGGGCGGCAAGGAAACCGCTACCGAGGAAGATCTTGCAGCTATGGTGGAATTGCTCAGAAGTTACATAGAAAGCGGCAACACCACGATTATCGTAACCGGCAATAATCAGGCTAAGCTTCTTACAGACGGATATCTTACTCCGGTGGTATCCCTCGCTTTTGAACAACTAACTTATGTTTATCAGGACGAAAATATTGACAGCTATTGGGGTACAGTTGATTTAATTTATCAGGATGTTACGGAAATTGTAGAATACGAATTCTATGTTTGTGATGTGCTTAGAAGCATTACTCTCCCCAAAGTAACAAAAGTAGGTGACCGAGGCTTTTGGGCTTGCTATTATCTGGAAACATTGACCTTCGGTTCTGTGGTTACTGATATTACCGACAATAGTGGAGAGGTATTTTATGACCTCGGATACAAAATTGGCGGTTGTAATCTTGTTCTCAACTGCGGACAGCTGAATACAGCAACAGAATATCAGCCAAACCTTGATACCAGAATCTGGTGGAATACCGAATGGAAGAGCATCACTCTGACCCACACCGAGGGTACGGCTGCCACCTGTACCGAACTGGCTGTCTGCTCTGTCTGCGGTGAAAGCTATGGCGAGCTGGCTGAGCACACCGCTGAACCCACCTACACCGACAACGGCGACGGTACACATAAGGCGACCTATTCCTGCTGCGGCACTATTGTTGCCGAGGGGCCGCACACCTTGGATATTACCACAGGCAAGTGCAGTGCGTGCGGCGCTGACATGACTGCGATTGCCACCGTCACCGATGGCACAAACACCTACTATGCAGCCGATGCAGCAACGCTGAATCAGGCAGTAACCGCAATTCTGGAAACCGGCAGTAGAACCTTTACGGTGGAGCTTCCTGCCGATACAGAAGC
>JAGAKP010000070.1 GCA_017625615.1 Clostridia bacterium | reverse complement strand
GCACAGTTAATATATTATTAAAAAAGAAGCAGAGCATTATCAAAAATACTCTGCTTCTTCTGTTTTATTACACAAGCCAAATGGTAACGGCAAAGCCGCCAACATAGAAATAGGGTTTTGTGTAATATTGTGTTGGTGGAGGCGAGGGGAATCGAACCCCTGTCCGAAAACCCATCCGCTCCGCTTTCTACGAGCGTATACGGCTTACTGATTTCCCGTTCCTAACCGCGAACCGTCGCGCTGAAAGGAACGGTAGCTTCATTAATACCTGACACGGGGCAAAGCTTGACCGTGTTCATGTTCACTGCTGTGTCACGCCATGACCGAAGCCGCAGTACTCTTCGGTATGACGACTGCCATTAGTTAGGCAGCGATAGCTAAATTATTGTTAGCGTTTAATTTTAAAGTTTATGCGTTTTAAAGAAGTCGCACGCTTCTGCTCGCTTACAAAGCCTCAAGATCCCCGTCGAAACCTTTACGCCCCCATGAACGCCGTCATTATAACACAACGGCTTAAATTTTTCAAGACCTTGTTACAGATGCACGCTCAATATCTCTTTGCGCGCTCTTTTTAGCTTCGGTATCACGCTTATCGTAAAGCTTTTTACCTCTGCACAGTCCGATCTCAACCTTTACCCATTTTCCGCGGAAGTACATAGAAAGGGGAATGACGGAGTAGCCCTTCTGTCCCACCTGACCGAACAGCTTGAGTATCTCCTTCTTGTGCATAAGAAGCTTTCTGTCGCGGTAAGGCTGACGGTTAAATATGTTACCCTTTTCATAAGGACTTATGTGCATACCGTGGACTACGATCTCACCGTCCTTTATTATGCAAAAGCTGTCCTTCATATTAACGGCGCCCTGCCGCAGTGACTTTACCTCAGTACCGCAAAGCTCGATGCCCGCTTCGTAGGTCTCGTCGACAAAATAATCGTGATATGCTTTTTTGTTTGATGCTATCAATCTTTTTGCGTTATTATCCATTATCCTTCTCCGTAAAGCTTACCACTGCCTCAAAGCAGCAGTCATCTCCGTTTAGGGCTTTTATACGGGCTTTGCTTTCCTCAAATATACCCGAAAGAGCAAGAGTCGCACCCTCAAAAGCCTCGTGCACGTACGATATCTGAACGTGATTTATCTTTTTATCCGAATACCTTTCCGAAACAGCTTTCGCAACGAAATCCTGATAATAGGTATTGTTTACGTGTCCGTTTTCGTCAATGTATTCGCTCGTTATAAGCACTTCTCCCGCAAGGAAAGTAACTTCATCCTTGGCAAATATACGCTTTTCAGATTCCACCTGCTCTTTGAACAAATTAAGTGTCGGCGGATAATTCTCAATAGCATTGGGACGAAGAATACGCCGTGTATTGAGATTAAGCACTATCCATACGGTAGTGGCTCTGCAGCAGTAACCGTTTTGTGAGGTAATTACGAATTCACGTATAAGCGAAACACCCTCGGAGTGATCGTGTGCGGTGAAGACCTCGACCTTATCTCCAAGTCTGATCTCACGGAAAATATCCATGCTCACACGAGTAATAACGAACGCCATGCCGTTTTTTCGCATCTCATCTCCGGTGGTTCCGTAATTATTGAAATCTTCGCCTGCACACTCCTGCATAAAAAGCTGTAACGCGGAAAGCTTTACGCTTCCGTCGGCGTTGCAGTGCTTTTCTTCGATTATGTACTTTTTAATTAACATTATTCATTTCCTTTTCTTTGCCAAGGGGTTTTTATCCATTGCTTGTTCTATCTGCCTGTCGGATACGTGAGTATATATCTGCGTAGTATTAAGCTGCTCGTGACCGAGTATTTCTTTTAATACACGCACGTCAACACCGCCTTTATCGTACATGAGTGTCGCCGCAGTATGACGGAGCTTGTGCACCGAATATCCTTTTCCGCCCAGTCCCGATTTTTCAAGATATTTATTTACCGTCCACTGAATGGTTTTGTTTGATATTCTCGTGTTTCGGTTACTCAGAAACAAAGCGTTTTTGTCCTTAATGGTGTTTCCGTGCTGTGTGGCATTTCTTGCTCGCACGTTAATATACGCCCTCAGAGCAGCTCTGCACGCCTCATTTAAATATATGGTACGCTGTTTACTTCCTTTACCCGTAACGGTAAGCTTCGTATAATCGTGCGAAATATCGGAAAGATTTATACCTACAAGCTCGGAAAGACGCATTCCGCAGTTTAGGAAGAGGGTAAGTATGCAGTAATCTCTTTCTCCGTTGGGATCTGCCATATCAACGGAGTCCAAAAGTTCCACAGCTTCCTCGAAGGACAAATACTTGGGCAGCTTTCTTTTCACGGAAGGGGAGTCAATATGCTCGGAGGGGTCGGCTTTTATAAGGTGAGATTTTGCCGTGTGGTATTTGAAAAACGTACGAACTGCCGAAAGCTTTCTTGCGCGTGAAACTGCTTTTACACCGCGCTCCGCAAGCCATAAAAGGTAATCGTATATATCGGCAGTGGAAACGGATTCAACGTAAGCAAGATCGACGGCGGAAACGTCAACCTTCTCAAAATCCTTTTCATCCGTATCGCCGCGGGATAATATAATAAAGCGGAAGAAAGCGCGAAGGTCAAGCCAATATTCCGAGACCGTAAGGGGAGATCTGTTCTGTATATTAAGTTTATAAGATAAAAAGGAACGAATTATCTCCGGTGCTTCCTCGTACATTATTATTCACCTCTTTATAATTATAGCCTTTTCCCAACGAATTTTCAACAGTTTTTTTGTTTTTAATTGACATTCACCCTAAGATGTGTTATATTTACAAAAAATGATTCGGAGGTATATAAGTGGAAAACCAGACCAATAATCAAAGCGAATACGTTCTTGATGAAATGAAGAAGCTTGTCAAGAAGCAAAGCACGCTTATCGCAAAACAGAATAATCAGCTTAACAAGATGATGAATGACTATCGTCTTATGCGTATACTTTGCTATACACTTATAGCAGTCACGGCAATAGTTTTCGCTCTTATTCCTGCCGGTTACTACGTTTTCAACGAGATAAAGGAGTTCCTTTCCGTTCCCACGGTCTGGGGTGCCGTACTCTTGCTTGCGCTCCTCGCCTTTATGGTTCTCGCGATAATTCTTGCAGGACTTCTTCGCCGCAGAAGCGCCGATTATGAAGAGATAATCGAAGTTGAAGAAGACGACGGAGACGAAAACTGAGCTTTTTGAGGTAGCACGATGCAATACATAGTAAAACGTACCAATGAGATCGTCTGGGATGATATTCCCAAGGCAGAGATAAATTCATATGCGTGGGGTAAGGAATATACTCCCAAGGCTTACGCACAGCTCGCAATGATAAACGGCAGAGGATTCGTGCTTAAGATGACAGCCTTCGAAAGCGCTCCTCTCGCGCGTTATTCCAATTACGGAGATCCCGTTTATACCGATAGCTGTCTTGAATTTTTTGTATCCTTTAATAACAAATCACCGCTCTATATAAATTTTGAGATGAATTCCAACGGTGCTTTTCTTTCCGCAGTACGTACAGACAGAAAGAACAAAACTCCTATCGATCAAGTCGTTTCCGAGCTTCCCGTTGTAACTGCGGAGAAAAAAGAAGATTGCTGGACAGTTGAAGTAGAGTTTTCTTTCTCCTTCATTGAAGAGCTGTTCGGTGTTTGCACCTTCGGTAACGGATATTGCTTCAAGGGTAACTTCTATAAATGCGGTGATGAGACCGAAATACCTCATTTCGGAAGCTGGTCTCCCATCACTTGGGAAAAGCCCGATTTCCACAGACCCGAATTTTTCGGCGATTTTATAATCTTTTAGAGGTAAAGTGATGAACGAAGCTCTCAGAATCCTTAACGAGCGCGTAAGCGTACGTTCATATAAGCAAGAGCAGATAACAAAAGAAGAGCTTGATGCAGTGCTTGAGGCAGGCAAAAACGCCCCTACCGGTATGAACAGACAGTGTCCCGTATTTATCGCCGTTCAGGATAAAAAGGTACGCGACCAATTATCTGCACTTAACGCATCCTTTATGAACAGAGAAGGTGACCCCTTTTACGGCGCTCCTACCGTAATCTGCGTTCTTGTAAAAGAGGGCATAAATACTAATCTTGAGGATGGCTCTCTTGCCCTTGGAAATATGCTCAACGCTGCCTATGCTCTCGGCCTCGGCGCGTGCTGGATACACCGTTGCAAGGAAATGTTCCAGTCCGACTATGGCAAAGAACTGCTTTCCAAGCTCGGTCTTGAAGATTACAAGGGTGTGGGCTGCTGTATTCTCGGCTATCCCGCAGACGGTTTTCCCGAAAAGAAGCCCAGAAAGACCGATTACGTTCATTATATAGTTTAATATGGAATTTACTACCACGGCGCTGAACGTGCTTATGATGCTGGCATATTCAGTGCCCGGTTTCATTTTTGTCAAAACGAAAATGATAGACCAATCACATATAGCATCCTTTGCGAAGGTGCTGCTGTACGTCTGCAGTCCCGCCCTTTCAATATATTCTTTCAATTCGGTCGATTACTCCAAGGAGCTGCTTATAAACCTCGGCTTGATGCTGCTGTTGTCCTTCCTGCTGCAAATAGCGGTTTTGGGACTCACTTGGCTTGTTCTCAGAAAAAAATACGCAGACCCCCGCTACAGAGTATGCTGCGTAGCGTCGGTGCTTGGTAACGTAGGATTTTTCGGCGTACCGCTGTTGGAGGCGTTGCTTCCCGATAATCCCGAGGCGATAGTGTATTCCGCAGTATTCATTATCGGTATGAATATTATCTCTTGGACCGTCGGTTCTATGTTCATCACCGGTGATAAAAAATATATGAGCGTCAAAAAGATAGTGCTTAACCCTCCGGTACTTGCGCTATGCTTTTCACTGCCGTTATTTTTATTCGGAATAAAGCTTCCCGCAGTTGCCGATTCGGCAATATCCGTACTCGGAAGAATGTCAACTCCGCTGTGTATGCTCATTCTCGGTATGCGTCTTGCTACTGTAAGGGCAGGGGAGCTGTTCGGAGACAAGAGAGCGTATATTTCCTCTGCCGTAAAGCTTGTTTTGTTTCCTCTGTTGGGATATGCGCTTATGTATTTTCTTCCCCTCGATTACGGATTTAAAACGGCGTTCTTTATTTTGTGCTCTTGTCCCACCGCAAGTGTAGTACTGAATCTATCCGAGGTATTGGGAGCGGGACAAAAATCTGCCGCAGACTCCGTGCTGATCTCAACGTTGCTCTGCATTTTAACCATACCATTACTTATGCTTTTGGCGTAAAAAATCCCCGCTTCACGCGGGGTTTTCTTTTACACAAAATCAGTTGTGCAATTTGACGGAGGGAATTATGTTCATCTGTAAGTAAAGAAAAGAACGGAAACTATATCTTGTTTCACCTTTTCAAAAACACCCCATATAATGGGCGAGTTTACACAGTTAACATAATTATATTTACATAATTCATTGTCATAATTCACAATTTTGATAAAACAATGTTAAAGGTACTTGAAAAATTATGTAAATTGTATTATTATATTCTTGTTCGTTGACGATACTGATTTTTGCTTGCATATTCTCGTCTTTGTTGCCATATAGTTTGGTGACGAGAGGTGATAATTATGGATAACGCAATCTTACTTCCGGTACCGTTTGGCGCAACCTACGCAGAAGAAAACAAATTCACGCCAAGCCGAAAAACTCTTAAAGTATTATTTTATTTGTTTTTCGCAGTATATCTTGTTTCAACGCTTCTCGGTGCAGCGCTCGTTCCCGGCAGGCTGGAGCTGGATGGGATTTCCTTCTCTCTGTCCATAGCCGAAAACGGTGCGTTCTTTCTTTGCGCAGAGCGTTGTTTTTTCGCCCTTTTTTTGATTATTTTCGTTTTCTCTCCGCTCAGATTACCCGCCTCGTTAGCCTTCGTGCTTCTTGCCGGCGTGCAAAGCGGGATATGTATAAGGTTACTTTTATATAGCGGTAATCCTTTTCTTTCCTTCCTTTTGGCGCTGCTTGTTTCCGTGCAGATCTTATTCGACGTATTCTTGCCTCTTGTTTCGTCTTCTTTTCAATCCTTTAACTTCAAAAGACGTTATTTGCGGTTCTTCGCCTTGGTCTGTTCGTTTATTGTTTACTTATTTGTTACATATCTTTTATCTTTACTTATTTATTTGATGTTAAAATAATTATTAAGAGGTTCCCATACCAATGGAAGTTGTTAAAGACAAAATGACGTCTCAATATACTGAATACATAGAGTACCTGAAGAATGTCAAAAAGTCTTCTGACAACACTCTTCAGGCGTACGTAAGGGATCTGAAAAAGTTTCTTGATTATGCTGAGGCAAACAAGCTCAAGGACTTTTCTGACGTTACGGTAGATGACGTTTCGGACTTCAAAACACATCTCAACACTATAGGCTTGTCTCCCGCTTCCGTCAGCCGTTCCTTGTCTGCACTGCGCTCACTGTTCCAATACCTTATTTCTCAGAGTATTGTCGAGCATAATCCCGCCCGCGAAATTCCCAATGATAAGTTTGAGAAAAAGGGACCGCAGGTACTTACTGCAAAAGAGATCGAAACTCTCCTTGCACAGCCTAACACCTCCGATATTAAAGGCAAGCGTGATAAAGCAATGCTTGAGCTTTTGTACGCTACCGGCATAAAGGTTTCCGAGCTTATTTCCTTGAACGTAGAGGACGTTAACCTTCAGCTGTCTTTCGTTCGTTGCGGAGAAGGCGAGAAAGAGCGTTTTGTTTCCTTGTATCCTCTTGCTCTCCGTGCACTTACTGTTTATCTTGACAGCGCACGCAAGCTTCTCGTTTTACATCCCGACGAAAAAGCGCTGTTTGTCAACGTTCAGGGTGAGCGTATGACGCGTCAGGGATTTTGGAAGATACTTAAATCTTACGCAGAAAGCGCAAAGATACAAAAGGACATCACTCCTCATACTCTCCGTCATTCTTTTGCCGCCCATCTTCTTGAAAACGGCGCGGATATTCACGATATTCAGGAGATTTTGGGACATTCTGACATTTCCTCTACTATGCGTTACGCTCAGCTTATTAAGAATAAGCTTAACAACGGCTATATAAAATTTCATCCCCGCGCTTGATCTTACGAGGTGACCGTTTTGGCAAAAAACTATATCTATAATTTCTTCAGCGGTAACGGCCGCAAAAATAAAGGCTTTTCCAAGGAAGACGCCGCAAAGCATACGCCTTTCGGATTCGGACATTTCTTTTCTGCTCTTTGGAACAACCTTTCAAAGCTTACCGTCGGAAATCTTCTTTTCCTTTTAACAAATATTCCCGCAGTATGCTTCATCATCGCTTTTCCTTTGATGACTACCGTCAATATGCCTGCCGACGCTATGTATCCCGTGTATTACGGCGTTTCCCATTACAGCGGCAGTCCTATGGTTTCCGCTCTGCTCACCTTAAGCAGCTCGGTTACCTCTACTTCCGTTCATAATACTACTTCCATCGTGCTGTGTTGCGTTGGCGCACTTGCCGTCTTCACCTTCGGAATTTCCTGCGTAGGCCTTACCGCCATATGCCGTAACGCCGCGAGAGGCGACTGTAACTTCGTGTGGAGCACATATTGGGACGCAGTAAAAAAGAACTGGAAGCAGGCAACCCTTTTCGGCGTTATAGACGTTGCTCTTATTTTCCTTCTCATATACGATATCATCGCGTATAACGCAAACGCCGCCCTTGGAACTATGTACCTGTTCCTCTATATTTTCTCCATCTTCATTTCCTTCGTTTACCTTATAATGCGTTTTTATATTTATCTGCAGATGATCACCTTTGATCTTAAGCTTAAGCAGATACTTAAAAACTCACTTTACTTCGTAACCCTCAATTTGAAGAGAAACATTGTTGCCGTAATCGGAACAGCTCTTCTCGTCGTGCTGGAATATTATCTGTTTGCTTCCGGAATTTTCGTTTCCGTAAGCCTTATCTTGCCGGTAATAATCCTGTTCGCAGTACTAACCTACATCTCTGCATTCTGCGCTTGGCCTGCAGTCAAAAAGCACGTTGCAGACGCTTATTACAAGGACCATCCCGATGAGGATCCCGATAAGCCTGCCCATGATCCCGAAGAACCCGTCTTTACTGATCGCGGTTAATACTACAAATACAGCGGTCGTGTTTACGACCGCTTTTTTACGAGGTATTTATGCTTGAAATAGAACGTAAATTTTTAATTCTCCGTCCTTCTGACGATTTTCTTGCGCGCTTTGAACACAGTACGATCACGCAGACCTATCTTCTGCCCAACGGACGCGTCCGCGCAAGAAACTACGGCGATAAAACCGTTTACACTCACACCGTGAAAACAGCTGTTACGGAAGTCACCCGCATTGAAGAGGAAAGGAAAGTGACGGAATCGGAATATTTATCCCTTCTTACAAAGGCAGATCCCGCACGCAGGCCTATCAAAAAAATACGTTATCTCATCCCCTTTAACGGTTTCGTTTTTGAGCTTGACGATTTCAGCAGAAAGTACACCCACGCACTTTTGGAGATCGAGCTCGAAAGCGAGGACACACCTTTTACCGTTCCCGATTATATTACAGTTATAAAAGAAGTCACCAACGATAAACGCTACCGCAACAGCTCCATAGCGAAGGACGGATTTTTGGATAAATGAAGATATACTTTTTCAAAAACGAATACGATTTTTGCTCACGGGAATCTGTAATAGTAGATAATGCAGAGCTGAAGAATTACCGCCGACGCCCCAAAAAGCTTTATTACAGCGTGCTGTTCTTCACTTGCATTACGATGATAACTGCGTTATTAGTTTTGAATATCGACTACCACGGCAGTCTGTTACCGGTCATAATTTCGGCATTTTCTGTATTGTTTTTACACGAGCTCTGCCACGCGCTGCATTGCTTCGTAACGGGAAGGGGAGTGGAAAGAATTTGCTTTTTTCCATCGGGAAGCTTTTTAACAGCCACAAAACCCACCGCGTACGTAAAACCCGCGTTCAACGTCTGGGGCAAAAACAGCAGAATTATGTTTGCCCTTTTCCCATTGCTGTTTCTTACCGTTATTCCCGCAACGATCGTGGTATTTTTTCCTTCAACAAAGCATATCCTCACACCTTTTGCGGCTTTCAATTTCGCTACCTCGGTGTTTGATATCTGCGATGCGATAATTTTACTTTCCTGTCCAAAAGACGCTTTATATTTCAATTCTTTTTATCTGAAACTAACCGAAGATTCTCCCGCAACCGTACACAGAGTCTGGATAAGCATGGATAAAAAGACTGTATTTCACAAGCACTACGAAGCAAGCCGTTATAAGCTTAAAGAAATATCACCACCATCGGAAACAGAAAACGTAAAGCATCTTATTCAGGAATTCAAAGCACAGTTTAAAATATAAAAAAGGCACGAAAATTCGTGCCTTTTTGTTATCTCAAAAAGTTGAGGATCTTATTTCATTGCTTCTTCAACTGCAACAGCGCAAGCAACGGTAGCACCAACCATGGGGTTGTTACCCATACCGATAAGACCCATCATCTCTACGTGAGCGGGAACGGAGGAGGAGCCTGCAAACTGAGCGTCGGAGTGCATACGACCCATGGTATCGGTCATACCGTAGGAAGCGGGACCTGCAGCCATGTTGTCGGGGTGGAGAGTACGGCCTGTGCCGCCGCCGGAAGCTACGGAGAAGTAGCTTACGCCGTTTTCGGTACACCACTTCTTATAGGTACCTGCAACGGGATGCTGGAATCTTGTGGGGTTGGTTGAGTTACCTGTGATGGAAACGCCAACGTTTTCAAGTCTCATGATAGCAACGCCTTCGGGAACGTTGTCAGCGCCGTAGCACTTAACCTTTGCTCTGTCACCTGTGGAGTATGCCTTTTCTTCAACAACTGTAACTGTTTCTGCATAGGGATCAAATTCAGTCTTGCAGTATGTGAAGCCGTTGATTCTTGAAATGATCATTGCAGCGTC
>JAGAKP010000069.1 GCA_017625615.1 Clostridia bacterium | reverse complement strand
ATTATAGATATATTATATATATTATTTTCCTCCGTGTCGCCACACTGGGCGTACAAAAAAGTGTGGGATGATAACTTTGTTTTAAGAAAAAAGTGTGGGAAAAAGTGTGGGCAGCCGTTTTATGCTTAAAAAATACGACTGTGGGAGAGATTTTATGAAAAGACGCTTGTTGGGGACATATTCCTTGCTTACAGCCATATCGGTGCTTTCGGGCTGTAACGCCGTAGGAGAAAAGACGGCAAGTATTTCCGTCATCTACGGCAGTGCCGCCGTGATTTCCTTACTGCTTCTTGCGGGCTGTTGCATAGTGGTAAAGGAAAACAGAAGATGGTTTACCGTGCTGTTTTCTTCGGTTGCGGTGGTAAACTCAGGGTATACCCTTTTATCTCTTTCTTCAAGCCTTGAAGCGGCGCTTTGGGCAAACCGTATAGCATATCTCGGGTCGGTATTCCTTCCCCTTGCGATGCTGATGATATTATTGCAGGTGACCAACACCAAATGCAAAAAAAGAATAACTGCGTTACTGTTCGCCCTTTCGGTAATAATGTTCCTGATTGCCGCCAGCCCGGGGATATTGCCTATATACTATAAAGACGTCTCCTTTGAAACGGTGAACGGTGTGGGAACGCTGGTAAAGGTATACGGTCCCTTGCATCCGCTGTATCTGGTTTATCTTGTAGGATACTTTGCCTCTATGGTGTCGGTCATAATACGCGCATCCGTTAAAAAGACCCTGGATACGCCTTCCCACGCGGTGGTGCTGGCAATAGCAGTGTTCGTAAATATCGGCGTATGGTTTATTGAACAAATGACGGACATTGATTTTGAAATGCTGTCAATTTCCTACATAATAAGCGAGCTGTTCCTTTTGGGAGTTTACCTTGTGATGAAGGAAAACAAAAGGCTTAAGGCGCTTGTAAAAGAAAAGACCTTGGGCGTAACGGAGGAAAGCGGACAGCCGACGGCGGCGGACAACGTTTCCGACGAAGCCAAGGAAAGCTTTAAACGCGGTGCGGAAGTGCTTACCCCTACCGAGCGTGCGATATTTGAAGCATATATTGAAGGAAAATCCACCAAGGTGATAATGAGTGAACTTAACATAAAGGAAAACACCTTGAAATTCCACAACAAGAACATTTACGGAAAGCTTGGCGTTTCCTCACGAAAACAGCTTGTGGAAATATATAAAGCCATAAATAAATAAGCAAAAAGATAACCCCAAGAGAACAAGTAATCTCTTGGGGTTGGTTTATTATGGGGATTTATTTCTTTTTCTTGGTAGCAACTACGATAACTACTACGATAACTACTACTGCAACTACGCCGAGAACGATCCAAAGAACGGTATTGTTGCCGCCATCATTATCGTTACCGCCTTCGGAAACTGCAGAGGAGGTGTTTGCGGGAGCAGATTCGGTTGCGGGAGCGGATTCGTCTGCGGGAGCGGACTCATCAGCGGGAGCGGATTCATCTGCGGGGGTGGATTCATCGGGAGTCTCAGTCTGAAGCTGGTCAGCATCAGTGCCGGTTCCGTCGGGAGTGCCGTATACGGCAACTTCGGAAACGAACATAAATACACCGTCGCCATCCTTGATGAATTCATACTTTACATACTGTGCGTTTACGGGAGTCTCAAGCTCGAGAACAGCCCAATCTATAGCTTCTGCACCGAAGGTGAGATCGCCGAGGTAAGAGTAGTTCTCGCCGTCAACAGAAGCATACGCTTTTATTGCGGAGGGAGAAGCGATACCGGAGGTACCCTGTGCATCCCAGATATGAGCTTCGATAGAATCGATAGCGTTCTTCTTTTCACCAAAGTTTACGGTTATAACACCGGTTGAGCCATCGTAGTTATTGTCAGCGCTCTCGGCATTGTTATAAAAGCCTGCCCAAAGGTTATCGTATGCGTTGGTACCGACCTGACCGTCTGCCAGGTTACCATTATACGTGTCCTTGTATGCCGGACCCTCAACAGTCGAGCCGGTAACGTAGTTGGTTTCGCCCTTTGCAAAAGCGGAAACGGAAAGAAGTGACAAGGTCATTACGAGAGCAAGTGCGATGATCAATGTTTTTTTCATTTGTGTTTCTCCTTTTTTAGTTTTATAATAAAATTGTACTATATATGCGGTCGTATGTCAACAAAAAGTTTTATTCATTGGTGATTTCTTTAAGAGGAACCATATACTGATCGTGTCTGCGGTTGAGCTCTTCCGTATATCCGCCCTTGGTGCCCTTGTGAAGCTCGCGGAGATACTGATGGTGGTTTGCCATAATTTCCTGATTTTCACGGGCAAGAAGCAGAAGTGCGATAGAGGAGCACTGGTCGGCGGCACGCTCAAGAGAAGTGAGGGTTTCCACAAAGGCAAGTCCTGCGCTGACCACGCATTTGCCTTCCTTGAGACGCTCGATATGTCTGTCCTTGAGAAGTGCTGTCATATCGTCGATGATTTCCTCAAGAGGCTCTACCCTCTCGGCAATGGAAAGGTCGCCGCTTTCAACAGCCTTTACCGTGAGATCTACTATTTCCTCAACTGCGGAGCACATAATTGCCAGCTCGCGCTGAGCGCCTGCAGAGAAGGTGATGCCGTCCTTTCGCATATCCTCCGCAAATTCAAGAATATCGGTAGCATAGTCGCCGATACGCTCGAAATTGGTGTTGGTCTGCATAAGGCGGTTTATGGTGCGGTTCTGACTTCCCGATTTGGCGTGCTTTGAAAGACGGACGAGGAAGTTATCGCAGGTATCCGTAAATTCGTCGATACGGTCCTCTCGGGCACGTATTTTTTCCGCATCTTCCGCGGAGTAATTTTTGAACATTTCAAGGGCAAGAGTAAGGTTGCGGGATGCCATTACGCCCATTTCGGAGATCGCCTTTTCCGCTTCGTCTACCGCTATATCGGGAGAGATGAACAGCTTTTCGTCCAGCACTCGGAAGGGCTTTACGTCGTCCTTGACGGGGTCGTCCTTTACTATCTTCGTGCTGAGCTTTACGAGAAGTCCCGCAAAGGGAAGGAGGGCGAACGCAGTAAGAAGGTTGAATACGGTCTGGAAATTTGCGATAGCGCCGCTGTCGGAAACGGAATTCCAAAGCTCGGGCCATACTCCGCAAGCGCGGAGGATCGACATAACGATCATAAACAAAATGGTGCCGGCAACGTTGAATACTATATGAATGATACCCGTACGCTTTGCATCCTTGTTACTGCCGATGGAGCATACCATGGCTGTGGTAACGCAGGTACCAATATTTATACCCATTATCATAGGGTAAACCAAAGAGAAGGTAAGGGTGCCGGTAGAGGACAGCGCCTGAAGTATACCTACGGTGGCGGAGGAGGACTGAATGATAACGGTTATAACCAAGCCCACGATTATGCTGAGTGCGGGGTATTCGGCTACTTTCTCGATCATATTTTTGAATACGTCGGAATTTTTAAGTCCGTCCACTGCGCCGGTCATATTCATAAGGCCGATAAAAAGAACGCCGAAGCCTGCGAATATTTCGCCCGAGTTTTTGAACTTACTTGATTTTGTAAACATTATGAGCACGATACCGATGACCAATGCAACGGGCGCAAGGGTATCGGGCTTGAATATCTCCATAACGGCACTGCCCGAGGAATCTATATCCATAAGACGGATAAGCTGTGCGGTGACGGTGGTGCCTACGTTTGCACCCATTACTATTCCCGCCGCCTGCTTAAGATTAAGAATGCCTGCGGAAATAAGACCGACGGTGAGAACGATGGTGGCGGTGGAGGACTGAATCACCGCAGTAACCGCCGCGCCCGTAAGGAATCCCAGAAATACGTTATGGGTAAGCTTGCCCAAAACCGTTTTCAAGGCACTGCCGGCGGATTTTTTGAGTCCGTCGCTCATTATCTCCATTCCGTAAAGGAACATGGCAAGTCCGCCCAATAAAGTTATAAAATCAAATACGTCCATATTTTACCTTCCTTGTGAAAATAAAACCCAAAAAGCTATTTGGTGAACAGCTTTTTTATTGCGTCTGCATCTGCCGAGGTGATCGAACCGTCGCCGTTTACGTCCGCCGCCGCATAGGCGGTGGGAGTTACGACCACGTTCTTTTCCAGTAAACGGAGAACGTAAAGGTAATCCGCCAATTCGAATTTGCCAGAAAGGTTTACGTCACCCTTTATGTGTTCGCCGATTTCTGCCTTCCCCGCCGTTGCAACGATAAATTCGGAAACGAAGTGATGCACGCACTGTCCGGGTAAAAACTCCGCCTTTACGTACCTGCCGGATATAGGCAATTCTGATTTAAAGACTGCGTAGCCGTATCCGTCGGTGCCGAGAAGAACTGCCACGGTGCCTGCTTCGGTGAAGCGCTTGCCATCATCGGAAACCAAGAAGGTAACGTTATCCGGCTTTGCGATTCCGTATGAAAGATCGTGCTGGAACTGCAGAGCAAAGTATCCGATATCATCGCAATTTTTGCCAAGATCTACCGTTGCGAAGAATTTTTCGCCCTCCTCAAGATAGCCCGTATACATATCGTACCATTCGGTGCCCACGTCGGAGGAGCCGAGAATACCGTCGGTAAGCTCCCTGCCGTCTATATGCTTATAGGGAGCGTCCCATTCTGTGAGGTCGGTAAAGGGGGTGAAGGCTTCGTATTTACAGCCCTTGGAGATTATCTCCTGCTCCTCGCTGAGGTTTATTTCTACCTTATCGCATCCCACGGCAAGCTCGGAGACGAAGACGAATGATCTTTCTGATTTTGGGAATACCGCTTTAACGTAGCGGGCGGAAAACTCCTTGCCCTCGTACACGGCGGCGGGGCAGCCGATGACGGCTCCCTCGGGAGAAGTGGTTTTGAGAAGAGAAAACTCTTTTCCGTCGGAGGAAACGTAGAAATCGACCTTTGCGGGAAGTCCTATGGACGCAGCCTCGTCAAGGCGGAATTCAAGGAAAATATATTTGAGGTTTGTATAATTACTGCCGAGATCCACGGTGATCTGATGATTTCCGTCGGATTCTACGGTGTTTCTGTGGAAGGCGTGCCATTCGGTGCCGTAGTTGGTCTTGTAATATACGCCGTCGGTAAGCTCCTTGCCGTCTATATCGGCGTAGCCGTTGGTAGAATCGGTATACGCCTTGGTGGCGGTATAATCGCACCCAAGGGAAACTATGCTGTAATCCTTGGAAACGCCGCTTGTTTCGATATATTTACCGTCAAAATCGCTGTCCTTCAGCGTGCCCTTGGCGTATTTATAGGTAAGGTCGTAAAGAAGTCTTACTTCGGGAGTTTTCGACCTGTAGCATTCGTAATAAAACCGTACGTCCTGATAATACATTTTAACAGCCTTCATTGCGCCCGTTGCGGCGAAATCCCGAAGGTAAGTGAGGTAACGGTTATAATAATCCGCCGAGGACAGAACGCTTGCGCTTATTTCCATTTCGTTGCACATATCGTTCTGACGGGCGTAGTTTACAGCGTTTTTGATACGGTCGGACTCCGCGTTGGCGTTGAACATATAGTTGGGCTGTAAGCAGGCTATATCAAAGCCGTATTCCTTCCATCTGTTCCAGCCCTGTGCCATATAATAAGGGATCCATACGGATTTATAGCCCTTATCGCGGATATAGGAGGTAGCGGAGGTGAGAAGCGTTTTTTCGTTGGAGGAGTTTGTATTTATAAATTCCTCAAACCAATAAAAGCCGAACAGCTCAAGATTTTCGTAGCCGCCCTTTTTGAACAGGCTTATGTAATTATCCACCTGCCATTTGCAGACGTCGATACGGTCCTGCAGAGAAGTAAAATCGTATTTTCTGCCGCCGAGGGTGCCGAAGTTGGTCTGTCCCTCTCGGGGATATATAAGTGTAAAGAATACCTTTGCCTTATAATTACCCAAGCCAAGCTCCTTTTTGACCTTGCCGACGGCGGTATTGAGTGCATCAAGATTATATCCGCCTGCGAAAACGTCGTCAACGTACGCCTGCCAGTCCGAAGCGATGGCGGGGTTTGAGCTTAAGTACATAGTTCCGCCGGAGGGTCCCGTGGAAACGCAGGGGAGGATAAGAAATGAATCGTAAAAGGTGTCCTTCAGCTTTCCGTCGGTGCCGTAATAGCCAACGTAAGGAAGCAACGTATCTACGGTATGTCTGCCCGATACCGCGCCCTGATTTGCGAAGGTATACATAAGCATTACGTTGTTGACTCCGCCGAACCGGTCGGGCGTTACGAGACCTGCCGCCGTTGCGGTAAGGGGGGCGCAAGGCACGATACAGCCGAGCAGAGTCAATAAAACGAGAAAGACGGAAAGGGATCTTTTCATATTTTCACACTCCTATACAAAATAATGATAACACAACGGGTTTGATATTGCAATACCAAAATTTTTGTGGTACAATTACAATTAATAAGGAGGTATACGAAATGCCAAAAAAGATACTGCTTATTGTGAATTTTCATTCGGGAACGGGAAAAGCAAGGACTATCCTGCCCGACGTTATAGAGACTTTATCAAAAAAAGATATTATTCCCACGGTATATCTGACCAAAAACAAGGAATCTACCATTGCCACCGCAAAGGCGGCGGTGGACGAATACGACGCTATCGTTGCCATCGGCGGAGACGGAACTCTCTCCGAGGTGGTAAACGGCGTTATGGACGCGGAAAACAATATTCCCATAGGATATATTCCCACGGGAAGCACCAACGATATGGCAAGATCATTGGGTATACCGTCCAACCCCAAGGAGGGAGCGGAGGCCATTGCCGCTATGGAGCCAAAAAAATACGATATCGGTAAATTCAACGAAAGATATTTTACTTATATCGCGGCGACGGGCGCATTTACGAAGGTATCCTACGCGACCAAGCAATCCCTCAAAAACGCTTTGGGACATCTTGCATACGTCCTTGAGGGAATAAAATCCGTTTCGGAAATAGAAAAGATACGGGTTACCGGATCTACCGACAAGGGCAGCTTTGACGGAGAGTATCTGTTCTGCTCAATATCCAACGCCACCAGCGTGGGCGGAGTTATACACCTCAGCCCCGGAACGGTGCTGTTTAACGACGGATTGTTTGAATTATGTCTTATAGCCTCACCCGAAAACGGTCAGGACCTTATGCAGCTGGTGGGAGATATAATGCAATCCAATTTCGAAAACAAGCTGATAACCATAAAGCAGATATCAAAGGCAGTTCTTACCGTTCCATCCGCAAAGGGCTGGACTCTTGACGGCGAGGACGGCGGAAAGCAGACGACGGTAGCATTCAGCGTGCCGGTGAAAAAGCTGCTTTTACTTACGGGAAGTAAAAAGATAACAGGCGGAAATTAATATATGTACGATATTAACAAAATACGAAATTTTTCTATAGTAGCACATATCGACCACGGAAAGAGCACGCTTGCCGACAGATTGCTTGAGCATACCCGCGCGGTATCCGAGCGTGAGGTTGGCGAGCAGATGCTTGACAATATGGATCTGGAAAAGGAGCGCGGTATTACCATTAAAGCCCGCGCAGTCCGCTTTGACTACAAAGCAGACGACGGAAACACCTATTCCATGAACCTTATTGACACTCCCGGTCACGTTGACTTTACCTATGAGGTATCCCGTTCACTTAAAGCCTGCGAGGGTGCCATACTGATCGTTGATGCAACCCAAGGTATTCAGGCGCAGACGCTGGCAAACGCTTATCTCGCCATAGACAACGACCTTGAGATAGTGCCCGTTATAAACAAAATAGATCTTCCCTCCGCCGATATTGCAGGCGCAAAGGAGGAATTGGAGGATATTATTGGCATACCCGCCGACAACGCGCCCGAAATAAGCGCGAAGATGGGTATTAACATAAAGGACGTGCTTGAGCGCGTGGTTGAGGACGTGCCCCCTCCCAAGGGCGACGTGAACGCACCCTTAAAGGCGCTTATATTCGACTCGTTCTATGATTCCTACAAGGGAGTAATAGTATATTTCCGCGTAAACGAAGGAAGCATAGGTGTGGGTGACAAGGTAAAAATGTTCCACACCGGTGCCGTGTTCGAGCTTGTGGAGGTTGGCACCATGTCCGCCTTCTCCCTTGAGCCCAGAGACCGTCTTTATGCGGGAGAGGTAGGATATCTTACCGCCAGCATAAAGAATATTGCGGATACCAAGGTGGGTGACACCATAATTTCCGCAGACGATCCCGCTCCCGCTCCCCTGCCCGGCTTCAAAAAGGCTATGCCCATGGTATTTGCGGGTATTTATCCCGCAGACGGCGCAAAGTACGGCGATCTGAAGGACGCTATTGAAAAGCTGCAGCTTAACGACGCCTCCTTCGTATTCGAGCCCGAGACCTCCATTGCTTTGGGCTTCGGCTTCAGATGCGGATTTTTGGGGCTTCTGCACATGGACGTTATCGAGGAGAGACTTGAAAGAGAGTTTAACCTTGATCTTATTACCACCGCGCCCAGCGTTATATACGAGATAACTCTGAAAAACGGTCAGGTGGTAACTATTGATAACCCTACCAATTATCCCGCTCCCGAGGAAATAGAATCCACCCGTGAGCCTATCGTAAAGGCGTCCATTATCACGCCGCCCGAATACGTGGGTGCGGTAATGGAGCTGTGTCAGGACAGACGCGGTAACTTTATAGATATGAAATATATCCACACCGACCGCGCCGAATTGCACTACGATATGCCTCTTAACGAGATAGTATACGATTTCTTCGATTCTTTAAAATCCCGCACGAGAGGCTACGCTTCCCTCGATTACGAGCCCAACGGATATCAGCAATCCAAGCTTGTGAAGCTGGATATTCTGCTTAACGGCGACGTGATCGACGCACTGTCCTTTATCGTACACGCAGACAAGGCGTACGCAAGAGCGAGAAAGATATGCGAAAAATTAAAGGATCATATTCCCCGTCAGCTCTTTGAAATTCCCGTTCAGGCGGCTATCGGCGGAAAGATAATCGCCCGCGAGACCGTAAAGGCTATGCGCAAGGACGTGCTTGCAAAGTGCTACGGCGGCGATATAACGAGAAAGAAAAAGCTGCTTGAAAAGCAGAAGGAAGGTAAAAAGCGTATGCGCACCTTCGGTACCGTTGAGGTGCCGCAGGAGGCGTTTATGGCTGTGCTTAAGCTGGACGATGAGTAGTATTTACGTTCACGTTCCCTTTTGTCTTAATAAATGCCCTTACTGCGCCTTTGAATCCGGCGACAGATTCAGCGATGACGAACTGAACTTTGAGTACGAGCGTATAAAAATAGATATGCTGTACGCTTCAAAGCTTCGTCCCAAGGCGGAAACGGTATACTTCGGCGGCGGAACGCCTCCCGTAATAGGTATAAGCCGTCTTACGGGGCTTATCCGGTACGCCTACGAGACCTTTGAGATACCCGAGGGCGCAGAGGTTACCTGCGAGGTAAACCCAAAGACCGTAAACCGAGATTTTCTCACCCGAATGAAAGAGGCGGGGTTTAACCGTCTTTCCATAGGCGTGCAGTCGCTGAACGAGGATATGCTGAAAACCCTTGGACGGATACACTCTGCCGAGGATGCGGTAAAGTGCGTAAGCGACGGAAGAAAGGCGGGCTTTGACAATATATCCTGCGACCTTATGTTTGCCCTGCCCAACCAGACGGTACAGATGGTGGAGGCAGACGTAAGGCGTATGCTTGAATTACAGCCCGACCACATATCTCTATACCCCCTTTCCATTGAGCACGGCACCATGTTTTATGCGAGGAAGGTGCAAAAGCCCGACGAAAATACGGAATACGCCATGTACAAGCTTATCTGCCGTATGCTGAAGGAGGCGGGATATATTCACTACGAGGTATCCAACTACTGCCTGCCCGGAAAGGAATCCCGCCACAATATAAATTATTGGCGGGGCGGCGAATATATCGGATGCGGCCGCGGAAGCCACAGCTATGCGGCGGGCTACCGCTTCAACTACACCGGTTATATGGAGCAGATAACCGAGGAGGAAGCCGAAAGCGAAAGGATAATGCTTGGGCTCCGTCTTGCAGAGGGTATACCGATGGAGGCGGAAAAGGTAAAAAGAGTACGGAAATATATTGATCACGGATATGCGGAATACAAGAACGGTATACTTAGTCTTACGGAGGACGGATTCTGGATATCCAACGCCATAATTGGTGAGGTTCTTGCCTGAAAGTGCAATATGCACAAATGAGGGGTGCCGTTTTTGTGCAGAATACAATACAAAAACGGGACAAAGTTGAGATGAAAAACGGGGAAACAGGTGTTATAATGTTTTATGTGAGAAAGAGGACGGCACCTGACACCCCGCTGAGAAAAAAAGTTTTTTAAGCGGAGAAGACAAAAATGAAGAAGATCATTGATCTGCTGTTTCGTACCGAGAAGGGAAAGTACCTTGTGGTAGGCGGACTTACCACGTTGGTGTCCTTTATCGCCTTCTGGATAGCCTTTTATCCCTTGGGATTGAACGATACCGTTTCTACTGTTATTAAGAATATAGCGGGTATCGCATTTGCATATATTCCCAACAGGATATGGGTATTTGACAGCAAAAACAAAACGGCGTCCGCCGTATCCAAGGAAAGCGTGCTTTTCTTCGTTACCCGTATCGGAGTAATGCTGTTGGATATGGTGTTTATGGCCTTTTTGCCTTCGCTTTTGTCGTTCCTGCCCTATTCTTCGATGATAGCAACCGTGATATCATCGGTACTGTGCCTTATTTTAAACTATATCGCCGGCAAGATCTTAATTTTCACCAACAAGGAGAAGAAATGACTTTAATCGGTCAAACCAAAACGAATACACGAAAGCCGCCCTACAAGGCGGTTTTTTCATGCCCTGAAGAGTGTGCGGAAAAGATAAACAGGTATTTTTGCGAGCATCTGCCCGCCCACACCGAAGAGGTGGCGGACGTGGAGGCGTTGGCTGATTTTCTTTCCTGCACCAGAGCCGATATTTTTGAAATGATGTCGGATAAAAAATATTCGCCTGCGGTGACGCGGGCTATGAACAGAATAGCGTTTATTAAAAAACAGCTTGCCTTTAAAGGAAAAATCCCGGCAGCTGTTTTTGTTTTTGATATGAAGAACAACCATTCATACAAGGAAAAACCGGATAGCGGCGATAATCCGGAAAAGAGCACGGTAATATTAAAGGGAGAAGCAGGAAAATGGGGCGATTGACGCTTCCCATACGCCCCAACAAAAAGCAGGAGGAGTTCTTTTGCTCACAGCACAGATACGTAGCCTACGGCGGCGCAAGAGGCGGCGGAAAAAGCTGGGCGATGCGTACGAAATTCGTATTGCTTGCCTTGAAGCATCCCGGTATACAGATACTTTTACTGCGCCGTACGCTGGGAGAACTGCGGGATAACCACATAGTACCCCTGCAAAAAATGCTTGCCGATACGGCGGTATACAGCGAAACCAAAAAGGAGTTTCTGTTCCCCAACGGCTCCCGTATAAAATTGGGATACTGCGACAGCGAGCAGGACGTGCTTCAGTACCAGGGTCAGGCATACGAGATCATAGGAATGGAGGAGGCAACTCATTTTACCTATTTCCAATTTCAATGTCTTACCGAGTGTAACCGATATTCGGGAAATATGAAGGAAAAATTCCGTCCACGTATGTATTTCACCTGCAACCCCGGCGGCGTGGGACACGATTGGGTAAAGCGTTTGTTTATAGACAAGCTTTACCGCGACGGAGAAAACCCGAAGGACTATTTGTTTATTCAAAGCCTTGTTTTTGACAACAAGTATCTGACGGAAAACGATCCCGATTACGTTGCGGCGTTATCCGCACTGCCCGAGGCGAGAAAGCGCGCAATGCTTTACGGAGATTGGGACGCCTTTGAGGGAGCATTCTTCCCCGAATTCGATTGGAGGATACATATCGTACACGATCCCGTAATACCAAAAAACGCAGTTTTGTTCCGCGCACTTGACTACGGTCTGGATATGACCAGCTGTTTATGGTGCGCAGCAGACGAAAAGGGAAACGTAACCGTTTACCGTGAGCTGAACGAAAAAGGACTTATACTGTCCGAGGCGGCGAAGAAAATTATCGCCATGACACCTAAAAACGAGCGTATACGGTACACGGTGGCAAGTCCCGATCTGTGGAACAGAAGACAGGACAGCGGTAAAAGCGGGTTTGAGATATTCGTATCCAACGGGCTTAAGGGGTTGATAAAAGCCGATAACGCCCGCATAAACGGGTGGCGCGTGGTGCGAGAATATCTTAACCATCCCGAGGGGGTATCGAAATTAAGGATATCCTCGTCCTGCAGGGAGCTTGCAAGGTGCCTTCCCCTCCTTCGCTTTGACGAAAGAGTGCGGGAGGATGCTTCGGGTCACCCCCACGAGATAACACACGCTCCCGAGGCGTTGCGGTACGCGCTTATGTCAAGAGAGCCGAAAAACGCCTTTAAAAGGAAGCCGAAGTTCCGCAGAAGTCTGTATACCTTCGATACTCCCCAAAGGGAGGACGGCTACGACAGTATTATCCAATACGATTAGGAGAAAAAATGAACCAGAAAAGAAGCAAGGCCTTTACGGAGGAGTGGGCGCTCTACGAAAAAGGCAAGGAATACAACCGCTCTATCGGTCTGTACGACGAGGTGGACACCAACGAAAGGTTTTACCGCGGAGACCAGTGGACGGGTGTATCCGCAGAAGGTCTGCCCACACCGGTATTCAATTTCTACAAGCGGGTAATTGATTACTATATTTCAAATATCGCATCCTCGGCGGTGAAGATGAGCTACAGATACGGCTCTCCCCTGCCCGCCCTTTCCGCAGAGGAGGCAAAAAGGATAAACGATACCTTGAGGCACGTGGCGGAAAACCGCTGGGAAAAGCTGAAGATGGACAAGCTTGTGTCCGATTCCCTTTACGATGCCGCCATTACCGGTGACGCATTCGCCTACACCTACTGGGACCCTTCCGTTAAGACGGGACAGCCCTATACGGGGGATTTCCGCACGGTGCTTATCGATAACACCAACGTATTCTTCGGAAATCCCAATTCAAGGTCGGTGCAAGCACAGCCTTACATTATCATTTCCGGCAGAGAGACGGTAAGCGACGTAAAGAAGCAGGCGAAGAAAAACGGTATTCCCAAGGAAAGGATCGACCTTATCGTTGCCGACAGAGATACCGATTGCTTTGCGGGAGATATGTCCGAAAAGGAACTTGAAAACACCAAGTGCGTCACCCTTATAAAGCTGTGGAAAAACGACGAGGGAAAGGTTATGTACAGAAAATCCGTCAAGGACACCGTAATAACCGAGGATACGGACACAGGACTTACTCTTTACCCCATTGCGTACTTCAGCTGGACGAGAGTCAAAAACAGCTGGCACGGCAAGGCGGTGGGCACGGGGCTTACGGACAATCAGATATTCATAAACAAGGGCTACGCCATGGTTATGAAGCACATGATGGATACCGCCTTCTCCAAGGTGGTATACGATTCCACCGTTATCGAGGATTGGTCCAACAAGGTGGGCGAGGCAGTTGCGGTAAACGGTCCCGTGGACAACGTGGCTGCGGTGCTTAACAGCGGAAGCATGCAAAGCGGTATGCTTGACGTTATTAATATGGCGATCGCACACACCAAGGATTTCCTCGGCGCTACGGATTCGGCGCTGGGCAGTGAGAGAGCGTCCAACACCTCTGCCATAATCGCGTTGCAGCAGGCGTCGGCACAGCCTCTTGAAAACGTACGCAGGTCGTTGTATCAGTTTATCGAGGATATAGGTCTTATATGGCTTAACTTTATGTTCGTATATTACGCAGACGAGAGACTGCTTCCCGCAGGAGAGGACGGACACACTTCCTTCCCCTTCTCCCAATACAGAGAAGCCCTCTTTGAGTGTAATATCGACGTGGGTGCCGCAGGCTGGTGGTCGGAGATAACCGCTGTGAACACTCTCGACAATCTGCTTAAGCTTGGGCTTATAAACGTAAAGCAATACCTTGAAAGACTGCCCGAAAACATAATTCCAATGAAAAAGGAGCTTATTGAAAGCATTAACACGGAGGTAATATGAAGGAAAACGAAATTCTGAAGCTGATTTCGGAGATGGCGCAGGAGGAAAACACCACTGCCGAGGAGCTTTTAAACACATTCAAAGCAGACAAAAAGGCAAAAAAGGAGCAGGACGCGGTAACCAAGGACGTTGACGAGTTCAGAAAGCTTTTCCCCGACGTGACTCCTTCGGATATTCCCGAGGAAGTATGGGAAAAGGTTGCCGCAGGCACTTCCCTTGCCGCCGCTTACGCTCTTTATATTTGCGGCGCACAGAGCAAGGACAAAAAGGCTATGCAGGTAAACGAAGAAAACGAGCGCAGAAGCGCACCTGCAGGCAAGGATGCCGACGCCGAGCAGACCTTCACACCCGAGCAGGTGGAAGGTATGTCCGACGAAAGCGTAAAAAAGAATTTTAAAAACATAATCCGTTCCATCAAGAACTGGAAAATCTAAAAAACAGGAGAAATAATATGTCTAACTACAACAGCATTGAAAAAGTAATTTCCGCAGAGATCATGAGAACCAACGAGGATAACCTCCTCGCAAACCGTATTTGTAATACCTCCTTCGTGGGAGATATCAAAAACCGCGGCGACAGCGTCGTTTTCGTAGGTCTTAACGATCCCGAGGTATACGATTACAACGGCACCGTAACCTACGAGGACGTAAGCGACACCGCAGTTACTCTCGAGATCGACCAGGACAAGGCGTTTTCCTTTAAGGTTGCCGACCTTGACGCACTCAGAAGCTCTCTGGGTCTTAAGGATTCTCAGGCAAAGCGCGCTTCTTATAACCTTAAGAAAGAGGTGGACGCTTACGTATTCAGCCTTCACGGCGATTCCGGCCTTACCCTCCCCGCAAAGGAGGTAACTCCCGCAAACGTGCTTCAGCTTATCGGCGAGGCGAAGGAGCATCTCGAAAAGCAGAACGTGCAGGACGGCAGAATCTGGATCGTGGTGCCTCCCTTTATCAAGACCAAGCTTATGCTTGCGGGTATCAAGTTCCAGATAAACAACGGCGTCAACGGCAGCGGCGCTATCGGCTTTACCGACGAGCTTGGCTGTGATATCTTCGTATCCAACCAGCTTGAAGCGAGAGACGATACCGTTTATATGATGGCAGGCTCTTATTCCGCCATCGCATACGCAGAGCAGCTCCTTGACGTACAGTACATCGACAGACTGGAAAACTCCTTTGATTCCGCTGTAAGAGGCAGAATCGTCTTCGGTGCAATGGTCGTAAAGCCTCAGGAGCTCGTAACCATACCCGTTACCGACGGCGGCAACGCGATCTAAATACCGAAACCCGTTATTTTAAAGGCTCCTTCCCTGAAAAGAGGGAGCCTTTACACGAAAGCCACCCCAATAAAAAGAGGTATATATGACAGGAAACAAAATTTTTGAAATAGCCCTCGATATTCTTAATCTGCGCACAAGCGGCGGGATACTTCCCGATAACTGCGCGGACCTTAAGGCGAGGGCGGTAAATATTATTAATATCTGTCTTGCCGAATGTGCCTGTCTAAACGGGCTTATATGCAACACCGACGGGGAAATTATTTCCATCACCTCACTTGAGCAGACAGTAGAGTTCAGTCCCCTGCTGCTTAACGCGGTGATCCCCTTCGGAGTTGCGTCTTATCTCTGTACCGACGAGGATCCCGCGCTGGCAAACAGCCTTTGGGAAAAATACCGCTACGCATACCGAAGCGCACAGCGTAACAGCAGAGGAAGGATCCATTCCATTACCGAGGTGCACTGATGGCGAACAGATATCTGAAGATAACCAAATTCGGAGGACTTGACCAAAGAAAAGAGTTTTCCGATGACCCGAGATATTCACCCGATATGTGCAATTTCAAGGTGTGTGAGGACGGAAGCCTGAGAAAGCGCGTGGGAAGCCGACTTGTTAATAGCGACGTAAACGGAAGCGTTTACCGTATATGGTGCGGATATCTGAACGGGCAGGTGTTTTTTATAGTCTGCGCAGGCACGAGGATATACAGATATTTTCCCGAAACCGACACCCTTACCACCATAAACGTGACCGCAGGTGAATGTAAGCATATTTTCGCATTCGGAAACGCGCTTTTCTTTTTGTGTAATTCCGGATATTTCAAATACACCAAGGGGATATATTCCCCCCACACGCCTTACGTACCTCTCGTTGCGGTTTCCTCACTTGCGGACGGAAGCGGCACGGTATTTGAAAAGCCCAATATGCTTACGGGAAAAAAGAGGCAGCAGTTTTCCGCAGACGGAAGCAGTACCAAATACTCTCTTGCGGAAAAGAATATAGATTCGGTTACGTGGGTGAAAATCAACGGCGTTACCTCCACCGGCTGGACTGCCGATACCGTCGCAGGGACCGTCACCTTTACCAAGGCGCCCGAAAAGGGGCTTAATAACCTTGAAATATGCTGGGAAAAAGCGTCTACCGCAAAGGCGGATATGATATTCAATTGCACGCGCAGTATGAATTTCGGCGGTAACACGGACACCAGAGTGTTTTTATACGGAAATCCCGATTACCCCAATTACCGCTTTTACTCCGAGCTGGCAAACGGCTTGCCCAGCGCCGAATATTTCCCCGAAACCAACTACACGGTAATAGGTGCTTCCACCATTACCGATATGGTACAGCAGTACGACAGACAGCTCATTTTCACCGAGGACAGAGCATATTATTCATACTGTGAAATACGTACCGACGCCTTGGGAGGATATTATCCCTCCTTCCCCGTATACAATCTTAATTTTGAAAAGGGAAACCTTATTAAGGGAAGCAGTGCGGTGATAGACAACACGCCCGTTACCCTTTCCGACGATGGGCTGAACAGATGGGTCTCCACCACCGTTCAGGACGAAAGAAACTCGGTATGCTTTTCACAGCCGATTTCCGACACAGTAAGACGGATACTTCAGGGAAACAGAGCCGATGAATGCTGTTTATACGACAGGCAGTCTACCGGCGAATTGTATTTTTCCACGCCGTACGGGCTTTTTATATACAACTACTCAATGGGCGTCTGGTACAGATACGACCAGATAAACGCCGTGCAGATGTGCGAGGTAAAGGGAAGGCTGTACTGGCTCAACGATATTGGCGAGCTTTACTATTTTTCCGACGAGCTTACAGACGACCAGCACGGTGTAATAACCGCGTACTGGGTATCTCCTATGGGTAAATTCGGGGCTACGGGAAGAAAGTTCGATCTTACTGCGGTGACGGTGGAGACCGAGGATTCCGACGGAACGGAGATCACCGTAACCGCCGCGCCCGACGAGGCGGACGGTCTGATGAATTCACAGACGGTATCCGTTGACGGAACGGAAAGGGTGGGATGCTACAGATTCCGCACCGAAATAAAGCGCACCCGCGGAGCGAGGGTAACGGTATCCTCATCCCACGGAAGCAGAAGCGCAAAAATACTTACACTTACATTCAAAACCAAAAGCAAGGAGGTTGAACGATGAATTACAGCGATATTGTTGAGCAGACGAAAAAGGAACTGATGAAGCATTCGGACACTGCCGCAATTCTTGCCGATATGTACGCCCGCGCAAAACAGAGCTATGAAAAGGCTTACAAGGCGTCGGCTGAGGATATAACCAAGGACTACGAGGCAAAAAGAAACGCGGCGTCCGCACAGCAAAAGCTTAACGATAAAAACACGGACGAGCTGATGGCGGCGCGCGGTCTTGCATATTCGGGTGAAAGCGCGCAGGCAAAGATAAATTCCAATATTGCGTTGGCAAACACACTTTCTTCCCTGGCAAGGGACCATACCGAGGCTCTTACCGAATTAAAAAAGGAAAAGGATGAAAAAATAACAGACCTCGATATGGAATACGGCGAAAAGCGTATTCAGGCTGACAAGGCCCTTACCGATGACGCCATTAAAATGGCACAGGACAAGATAAAGTACGGCGAGGTCACTCTTGACGGCGCGGGCGGTGCCGACGGCGAGGGCGACGGAATATTCGATCCCGAAATGTCGGCAAATCAGCTTGCAACCAATATCGTAAAGCGGTTTGGCACCGGCGGAAAGGTACAGAAGGCAGAGGAAAACCTGAATATTTACCAATATCTCCGTGATCTGAGGGAGAGATATTCCTTTACCGACGAATATCTTGATAAGCTTACCTTTGCCCTTGACGCGCTGGGATACATTGGTATAAACGCAGACGGCTTGCACGTGGCAACCGTGGTAAACCAAGGTAATCTTGAATACGATAAGGCATACGAAAGAGCTATGTCGGTGGCGAAAAAGCTGTACTTTGACTACGACGACCGCACCAACTACGCGCAAAAGAGGGCGTATATGGACAGGCTTGACTACATTTACACCCGTTGCAGCACCAAAACTCAGTTTTACGCCGCCTGCCGTCTGCTTGATCTGAACAGTCAGGAGATCGACCAATACCTGAGAACGGTAGCCGCACGTGCGGGCACGCCAAACCAGGTAGACCTTGGAATAAACTACCGAGAGGAGTAAAAAATGGACTATACAAAATACATCTCCGCCGAATTATACGTGCTCATTCCCCTGCTGTACGTTATCGGCGCATTTATCAAAAACAGCCGTATAAGCGACTGGAAGATTCCCATTATTCTGGGCGTGACGGGTATCGCACTGGCGGGGCTGTGGATATTCTCCACCAACACCATACACGGCACTCAGCAGGTGCTTTCCATGATATTTGCAAGCATAACCCAAGGCGTTATGTGTGCCGCCGCAAGCGTTTATACAGATAACCTTTACAAGCAGTTGAAGGAGAAGAAGGATGAGCAAGCTGATAAATCTGATTCCTCGGCTGATACGGCTGTGGGTTGAGCTTTTTGACGCTATTGCCAATCTGATTTACGAAATCTGATGGTGCTTGAAAGCCTTGCAGAGGCTCTGGCTTCGATTTTATCGGCGGGCGGATTCCTCTCCATATTTGTTTATTCTCTGCTTAAGAGGTCGTTAGATAAGGCGAGAAGGGACGCTGAACGGCGAAAACAGGAGCGCAACAAACAAGAGCTTTTGCGCCTTGAGGGCGAAGAGCGGATAGCGTCACTGGTGCTTACACTGGCAAGATTTTCCCGCGGCGAATGCGGCAACAAGGAGCTTGAAGCCGCGGAAAAGGAATACACCTGCTATATGGAAAAGGCAAGTGAGCTTAAAAGACAGATAATTACCGAAACTCTTTCGGAATGATCGGTGAAAAAACACCCCACGAAGCTGTAAGGCTTCGTGGGGACCCCGACAAAAAAACACCCCGCGAAGCCTTGCGGCTTCGTGGGGACCCCGATAATCAAACCCCGTGCTGTATGCACGGGGTTTACTTTATTTCTTTCTGCGTCTGAAAATAAATTTGCGGAAGAGAATTATATTCATTACCACGAAAAAGGCGAAAAGCAGAATGAAGGTAAGTATGGGCTTTTTAGGCGCGAGAGTCGCAAGAAGCATAAGGGGGAAGCCGAATACTATGGCGGGGAAATTCTGGTATACGAGGTTATCCGAGGCGGGAGAAACGAAATCACCGTCGATCTCGCGAAGGAGGATAATACCCGTTGATGCGGTGCCCGTAAGCATACCGTACATCGCCAAAAACTGCTCCTCCACGTAATCGCCGAAGAGAGTCTTTGCCACGAGACGGTTGTACGCATAGGTGACAACCAAGCCCGAAATACCGATAATGAGTATTACGCCCCAATATTTTTCAAGCATATCAAGTCTTATTGCCGCGATGCCCGCAACTACCATAATATCAAAGAAGAAGTTGCCTGCACGGGTAAGAAGAAAATCGTTGGTATACTGCCTTTTGACAATTCTTTTCTTGCAAAGGAAATTGAGAACAAGCTTTACAAGGGTTGCGGCAAGAACGCCGAGGAGGAAGTTGAAGCCGTAGATGACCGATTTCATACCCGGAATAAGATTGCCGAGCAGCAGCATAAGCAAATAGGCAAACAGATAGGACACTGCGATGAGGGCTATCTGTACCGTCATTTTATCTATGCTTTCCTGCATGGGTATCTCGTTTTCGGACTGTATCTGCTTTTGCGAGATGGCGCCTTCGGTGGACTTATTGAATATCTTGCCCTTTCTGCGCATTATATTGAGGTGAATAACACCGCCGATGCTTGCGGAAAGGAAGCCCAACGCCGCGATAGTAAGACCGAAGCTTTTACCGCCGACGAAGCCGAAATCGTTTTCATATATACCGCCGTAATTCATTGCCTGACCGGTACCCTGACCGTAGCCGAAGGCGAGAAGCACGCCTGCGGAGGAGAAAAATCCCTCGATGATCTGCGCGGCTATGAGGGTTATTGCCATACCCACAACGGCTTGAAGGAGATAGGTGGAAACGGTGGTGACGCCGGTGTTGAAAATTTCGTTGGTGCGCTTTTTGGTAAGCTTTCCGCCGCCTGCCTTGAGAGCGGTAGCGATAAAGCCCAGCGCGAGGGTGTGGTAGGTTATCGTTTCCAGATTGGCGTATCAGTTGCCGCCGAAGAAGGCGGTATTAAACATAAGGTCGCCCGTGACAGCTTTATATATAACCGCAACGATAAGCAGTATTCCGCCGCCGAGAACGGAGGTGGGAATGAGAGATTTTTCAAGAAAAGGTATTGATTTTTTGAGTATATTGGCAACGAGCAGGCTGGAAAGAAGCACGGCAACCAGCATGAAGCCGCCCCATACGCTAAAGTCCCAGAAATTTATCATCTTTTGCTCCTGTAGTTATATTTTTATAGCGGTAATAGAAGTGGAGATATTTAAGGGCGTTGAAATGCTTATCGCCCTTGAACTGATAAACCTTACCGCCGCTGTAAATATTAAGCTTGTTTTTTCCGAGCACGGTTACGTGTGATACGGAAGAAAAATGGAAAACGGTATCGTTTACCGTTACACGGTCGCCGTAAAGGGATATTACCGCATCCTTATGTATGATATGCTTGCTTTTATAAAGCACCACCTCGTAGACCGATGCATGCTCGGTATACACGGGCTTTTGGATAAAAGAGGTAATATCAAGATCGTTTATATATTCCTCCTGATAATCGTACCACTGTGACACGAAACGGAAGGGATGATCGTAGCCCACGCCGCGAAGCTCCTTGGTGGGAAGATACTCCGTTTCCCTGCCGCAGCCCATACATTTGGTTATATTTCCCTTGCTGTAAAAATGGGAAAAACCACAGAAGGGACAGATATAAACACATCTTTCAAGATATTCGGCGCTGTTTGAATGGTAAAACTCGCCCGAAAGGGCGTTTTCATCAACGTAAAGCCCTTCACGGATAAGCGCCATAAGCTCATCGTCCGAAATAGCCTTATATTCCTCGGGCTCTACCACGCGGGAAACGTAGCCGCGCATTTTGCCTTTACGGACAACGTCGCTCCAGCGGGGCTGTACGCCGTAGCCGCCCTCAAGACGGAAAAGCACAAGAGGAAGGGAAAGCTTTTTAACAAGGGCAACTATAGCAGGATTCATATATTCGGTCCTGCCGCTGTAGGTACGGTTTCCCTCGGGCGCGATACATATGGTTCCGCCCTCCTTGGCAACTCGCATACAGGTGAGGACCGCCTTAAGGTCGGTGGTCTGCTTTTTTATGGGAATGGGTGCAACAAGATAGCTTATAAGCTTTGACACGAAGCCGAGGGAGAAAATATCCTCGGTGGCGAGATAATACACGGGACCCTTAAAAGCCATGCCCACGAAAAACTGATCGAAGGGAGTCTGATGGTTAAGGAGTATGAGATACTGTCTGCCTGCCTGCTTACGGAATTTTTCGACCTTTATTCCGTAGACTATACGGGAATACGGAACAAGCACTGCGGCAAGTAGATTTCTTACTATGCGGTGCCTGAAGCGTATCCATTTTCTTTTTTTCTTTTCCGCCATTGGTTTTACTCCGTTTTCTTTTGTTGGGTAAGCAGACATACATAAGTATATAATAACAGCAAAACGTTGATTTGTCAAATACTTATTATGTGAAAAACGTTAACTTTATGACAAAATGCGTAAAAAAAGGAGCCCGAAGGCTCCTTTTAATCAGTTATAGGGTATCTTTTGCGGGGTGTTTTTTTCGGGGTCCCCAAAAATCCGCAGGATTTTAGGGGTGTTTTTTTCGGGGTCCCCGCAAAAGCGTTTTTGGTGATAAAATACCGTCTGCTGCAAAGCTTTCCAAAAAACCTTTTGCGGGGTGTTTTTTATGCTGCTCTGCGTTTTCTTATGAGAAGT